>JAFURI010000088.1 GCA_017471885.1 Clostridia bacterium
AACGTGCCACCGGCACGTTTTCTTGACGCGTCGCGCCCCTTACACAGGGGAGCCTTATCCGCTCCGTCGGTCAAGATGGGGCGCGGCGTGCCCTTCAACCGTCGCTCAAGACGGGCGGAGAAAAGGGCCGAAGGCCCCCTTACACAGGGGAGCTTTAGCATGTTCTGCGTCGTGGCGCGTCTGTCACGCGCCATGACCCCCGCAAGCCGACGCATCTGTCATGCGTCGGCGCTTTCGACCAACTTGGAGTCGAAAAGGGCCGAAGGCCCCCGTTGACGAAAGGGAAAAAAAGTGTTATACTGCGTTGGTATAAATGAAAGGCTATGACGGAGTACAACGCCGGAAGCCCCATTCGCCTCCAGAGAAGGACGCATCAGCTGCAAGCGTCCCGACGAATGGTCCGGAAATTCCCTCCTGAGCTGCGCTGCAGAACGGATGCAAATCCCATTAGGCAGCGACGGATCGGCCCCGTAATCGGCGTCGAGCGCATCGCAGACTGTTTTGTTTGCCGTGCGGAACAAGGGTGGTAACACGCGGCTATTCGCCTTCGTCCCTGAACAGGGGGACGAAGGCTTTTTTGTCGCTTACTTCACACAACGAAAGGACGGAAACACATCATGGGTATGAAGGAAAGGATCGCCGAGATCCAGGAGCTGCTCGTCACCGAGCTCAATCAGGTGGACGGCATGCAGGCTCTGGACGCCCTGCGCGTCAAGATCGTAGGCAAGAAGGGCGAACTGACGGCTCTGCTGCGCGGCATGGGTCAGCTGTCTCCCGAGGAGCGCCCCGCTGCCGGTCAGCTGATCAACGAAGCCCGCGAAAAGTTCACCGCCATGCTGGATGAGAAGCTGGCCGCCATCAAGGCCCGCGACCGCGAGCTGGCTCTGCAGAAGGAAACCATCGACGTAACCCAGCCCGCTCCCCAGCCCCAGATGGGCTGCGAGCATCCCCTGACCCTCGCCCTGAACGAGGTGGTGGACTGCTTCACCGGTATGGGCTTTGAGGTTGTGGAAGGCCCCGAAGTGGAGCTGGATCACTTCAACTTCGAGCTGCTGAACATTCCCAAGAATCATCCCGCCCGCGACGCGCAGGATACCTTCTATATTGATGACAACATCGTGCTGCGCACCCACACCAGCCCCATGCAGGCCCGTACCATGCTCAGCCGCAAGCCTCCCATCCGCATCATCTGCCCCGGCCGCGTGTACCGCGCCGACGAGGTGGACGCTACCCACAGCCCCGTGTTCCATCAGCTGGAGGGTCTGGTCATTGACGAGGACGTGACCATGGCCGACCTGCGCGGCACGCTGAACGCCTTCGCCGAGCGCCTGTACGGCAAGGGCATCACCACCCGCTTCCGTCCCAGCTTCTTCCCCTTCACCGAGCCCTCCGCTGAGGTGGATCTGACCTGCGTCAGCTGCAAGGGCAAGGGCTGCCGCATCTGCAAGGGCACCGGCTGGATCGAGGTGCTGGGCTGCGGCATGGTCAATCCCAAGGTGCTGGAAATGTGCGGCATCGACTCCAAGAAGTACTCTGGCTTCGCCTTCGGCATCGGTCTGGAGCGTATCGCCATGCAGCGCTACTCCATCCCCGACATGCGTCTCCTCTACGAAGGCGACATGCGTTTCCTGGGCCAGTTCCGGTAAGGGGGCAGTGCCCCCAGCCGGCTCGCGATCGAGTTGAGCGCCTTCGGTTACGCTACATGCGCGTGTTGCTGTTCCGCTGCTTGACCGCAGGCGCCGACGCATGACAGATGCGTCGGCTTGCAGGGAGCCCGCCGCGCAGAGGGCGCGGCGCGACGCACAACCCCAGCAAAGGAACCAACGCAGTCCTACAAGATAGAAAAGCCGCAGGCTCCGCGTCGCAGCGCGACCGTAAAGAAAAGAGTCGAAGACTCCGCCGTGGCCCCTGCACGATGGCGCGCTGGCTCTGCCAGCCGCGCCTCCCAACCCAGTTACATGACCCCCGAAAGGGAGTCCAGAGGGATGAAATCCCTCTGGCGGGGTCGAGGGGCAGCGCCCCTCGCGTCTCCCTCACTATCAGAATTGGAGGGTTCTCCCATGAAAATCCCCATGCAATGGATTAACGAGTACGCGCCCATCAACGTGGACGCGGAGACTTATCAGAATAAGATGATCATGATCGGCAACGGCGTGGAGGGCTATGAGGCTGTCGCGCCGGAGCTGGAGGGCGTGGTGGTTGGCCGCGTGCTGACCTGCGAGGATCATCCCAACTCCGACCATCTGCACCTGACCACCGTGGACGTGGGCGAAGGCGAGCCCCTGCACATCGTGTGCGGCGCGCCCAACTGCAAGGCGGGCATTCTGGTGCCCGTGGCCAAGGTCGGCGCGAAGCTGCCCGGCGGCGTAAAGATCAAGAAGGGCAAGGTTCGCGGCGAAGTGTCCGAGGGCATGCTCTGCGGCGGCGACGAGATCGGCGTGCCGGTGGAGCTGTATCCCCATGTGGGCGCAGAAGGCATCCTGATCTTCAACGAGGACTATCCTCTGGGTGCTGACGTGAAGCCCATTCTGGGTCTGGACGACACCGTCATGGACTTTGAAGTGCTGGCCAACCGCCCCGACTGCCTCTCCGTGTGGGGCATTGCCCGCGAGACCGCCGTGGCCCTGGGCACCGAGTTCAGGAAGCCCGAAATCACCGTGAAGGAATGCGGCGGGGACGTGAACGACTACGTGAAGGTCGAGGTCAGGGACACCGACCTGTGCCCCCGCTACATCGCCCGCGTGATCAAGGACGTGCGCGTCGGCCCCTCCCCCATGTGGCTGCGCAAGTACCTGAACGCCGCCGGCATGCGCTCCATCAACAACGTGGTGGACATCACCAACTTTGTCATGCTGGAGACCGGCCATCCCATGCACGCCTTTGACCTGGACATGGTGGACGGCCATCACATCATTGTGCGCCGCGCTGTGGACGGCGAGCACATCACCACCCTGGACGGCAAGCAGCACAACCTGACCGCCGGTCAGCTGGCTATCTGCGACGCCACCAAGCCCTCCTGCGTGGCCGGTATCATGGGCGGCGAGGAATCCGAGATCACCGAGAAGACCCACACCATGATGTTCGAGTGCGCCGTGTTCGACCGTGCCGCCACCCGCGTCACCAGCCGTGCGCTGGGCATCCGCACCGAGTCCTCCGGCCGCTTTGAGAAGGGCGTGTCCGTCAAGACCGCCATGGAAGCCATGCAGCGCGCCTGCCAGCTGATCACCGAGCTGGACGCCGGCGACGTGGTGTCCGGCGTGATCGATATCTATCCCAACCCCGCTGAGGAACAGGTGGTCACCGCTTCCTGCAAGCGCATCGCCCGCCGCACCGGCGTGGATATCCCCGCTGAGGACATCGTGCGCATCCTGAAGGATCTGCACTTCTCGGTAGAGCTGGACGGCGATCAGCTGACCGTAACCGTGCCTGACTACCGTCAGGACGTGGACGGCGAAGCTGATCTCAGCGAGGAAGCCCTGCGCGTCTTCGGCTACGACAAGATTCCCTCCACCCTGCTGCGCGGCGACACCACGCCCGGCGGCCGCTCCGAGCGCATGCGCCTGAAGGATCAGGTCAGCCGCATCCTCACCGGTATGGGCTTCTATGAGATCATGAACTTCTCCTTCGTCAGCCCCAAGACCGTGCAGAAGCTGGATCTGGCTGAGGATGATCCCCGCCTGTGCCAGCTGCCCATCCGCAATCCCCTGGGCGAGGACACCTCCGTCATGCGCACCACGCTGACCCCCGATATGCTCTCCACCCTGGCCCTGAACATGAACCACGGCAACGAGGCTGCCAGCCTGTACGAGGCCGCCGCCGTGTTTGACGCTGAAAACCGCACCGATGAGAATCTGCCCACCGAAACCCAGAAGCTGTGTCTGGGCATGTACGGCAAGAACGTGGACTTCTACACCCTGCGCAGCGTGGTGGAAAAGCTGCTGCAGCAGCTGGGCATCCAGACCCATGTGGAAGCCCGCGGCGAGAGCTATCTGCATCCCGGCCGCAAGGCGCTGCTGATGGCGGGCGATATCCGCGTGTGCTGCCTGGGCGAAGTGCATCCCGAGGTGCGCGAGAAGTTCGACATGCCCAGCCGCGCTTACATTGCCGAGCTGGATCTCAGCCAGATCGCCGAGCTGCGCAAGCCCATGGGCGCCGTGAAGCCCATGCCCCGCTTCCCCGCGGTGACCCGCGACCTGTCTCTGGTGATGGACGAGAGCACCCAGGTCGGCCCGCTGCTGCAGGATATGTCCGCCGCCGCAGGCAAGATTCTGGAATCCGCCGGCATGTTCGACGTGTACCGCTCCGCCCAGCTGGGCGAGGGCAAGAAGTCCGTGGCGTTCTCCTTCGTGTTCCGCGGCGCTGACCGCACGCTGACCGACGCCGAGATCACCAAGGCCATGGAAAAGGTGCTGAAGGCCGCCGCCGAGAAGCACAACGCCGTTATCCGCGCGTAAGCTGACAAGGCATACAAAAAACAGGCTGACGAATGTCAGCCTGTTTTTTATTACATCAGGGAGATCAATAGCCGCCGGCCATTTCCTTCAGCTCGGTGACTTCCGCCAGCGTGCCTTCAGCGTAGCGCTTCTCGGCCTCCAGCATGATCTTCTCCGTGGCGGATACGCCGCAGCGGCTTGCGCCCACCGCGCGTGCGGACAGCACGGTATCCAGATCGCGGATGCCGCCGGAGCCCTTCACCCGCACATGGGCGGACACGGAGGCGCGCATCAGCTTCAGATCCTCAATGGTACAGCCCTTGGAGCCGTAGCCGGTGGAGGTCTTCACGAAATCCGCACCAGCCTCCTCGGACAGCTGGCAGGCCTTCACCTTCTGCTCGTCGGTGAGGTAGCAGGTTTCCAGAATCACCTTGACAATCGCGCCGCGGCTGTGAGCCAGATCGGCAATCTGCCGGATCTCGGACTTCACGTAGTCGTAGTCGCCGCGGATCATCTTGCCGACGTTCAGCACCATATCCAGCTCTTCGCAGCCCTCGTCCAGCGCCAGCTGAGCCTCGGCTACCTTGATGGCGGTTTCATGGCTGCCGTGGGGGAAGCCGATGACGGTGCACACCTTCACCTCGCTGCCCTTGAGCAGCTCGGCAAGGATCGGAACGTCGCAGGGGCGGGCGCACACAGAGGCGCAGTTGTACTTCAGGGCCAGAGCACAGCCCTTGCGGATATCTTCCTCGGTGAGGAAGGGCTGCAGAGTGGAATGATCCAGCATCCTGGCAATATCATGGGGAGTCAGAGCCATGGGGATTCCTCCTTCGCACATGCGGCGGGGCCGCAGATCAGTCAGGCATATACGGATACTATTCGCCGCCGCCGGGCAAAACCCTGCTGCGCATTGCGCAGGGACGGGCTTTGCGGTATAATTAGCGGCAGAGTAACCACCGAAAGGATGAAGCCTGATGCTCTACCTGCTCCTTGCGATTGTATCCAGCGCGCTGGTATCGCTGACCATGCGCTTTGGCGAGGACCGCGCGCCCAACCGCATCACCATGCTGGCTGTGAATTACGCCGCCTGCACGCTGCTGGCAGCCCTGTTCACCCGCGGCGGACTGATCGCCTCCGGCGATGGCGCTTCGGCGGCATACGGGCTGGGCGCGATCGGCGGCGCCATGTTCCTCGGCGGCTTCCTGATGCTGCAATGGAACGTGCGCACCAACGGCGTGGTGCTGTCCTCCACCTTCATGAAGCTGGGCGTGATCGTCCCCACGGTGCTGGCAGTGACGGTCTTCGGCGAATCGCCCCGCCTGACCCAGCTGGCCGGCCTTGCGCTGGCGGTGGCGGCTATCCTGATCATCAATCTGGAGAAGGGCGGCGGACGGGCGAAAAGCAGCGCGGGGCTGCTGCTCCTCCTGCTGTGCGGAGGCCTGACGGACTCTCTGTCCAAGGTCTACGAGCAGTGGGGCCGGCCGGAATGGGAAAGCCATTACCTGCTGTACGTTTTCCTTGTGGCGCTGGGGCTGAGCGCGGCGCTTTGCCTGTGCAAGAAGCAGGGTATTACCTGGACGGACGTGCTCTGCGGCCTTGTCATCGGCGTGCCCAATTACTTTTCCGCCCGGTTCCTGCTGCTGTCGCTGGGCAGCATCCCGGCGGTGCTGGCCTATCCCACCTACAGCGTGGCCACCATCGTGGCGGTATCGCTGGCGGGCGTGATCTTCTTCCGTGAAAAGCTTTCCCGCCGTCAGCTGGCGGGAATGGGCGTGATTCTGGCAGCCATTGCGCTGCTGAATCTGTAAGGATTTCATTCCATCAGCTTCAGACGGATCCTTTCCGACAGCAGGGCAAGAAACTCGCGGTTGGCGGGCTTTTCTCCTGCGTCATAACCTCCATTGCCCGGCAGTTTGCTGAACGCTGCCGGGCCTTTTCTGTTCCACGTCAGCTGGATTGCATGGCGGATGGACCGCTCCACCGTCCCTGCGGGCACGCCCTGCCGCTCCGCCACCGCCGGATACAGATCCCGGCCCAGATTCGCCAGCGCCTCCGGACGGAGCGTCGCATAAACCACCGCCTGGCGCAGCAGCGCATAGCCCTGCACATGTACCGGAATTCCCAGCTTCATCAGACTGAGCGCAGCGTACTTCTCCACCTGGCGGAGCTGATCCGCATCCTCCTGCAGGTCCGTCCTGTTCTCCGTATCAACCGCGGTCTGCTCCGCTGGCACGCTGAATAACGCCAGCAGCCGGGAAATCATCTCATCCACCGACAACGGCGTGATGTTGACTCCTCCTTCCGGTTGTCTGTTGCTCTGCGTCAGCTGCACGATGCACCATCCCTTCCCGTTCTTCATATTTCTATTTATTGCAATTTGCGCTATCTTATCATATTCACAGCTCTTTGTCCACATCAGATAATTCCTTTGGTGCGTATTTATAAATAAATATGTTTCCCACAGAAGCATAACAGCCGACCGGCATCGCCGGTCGGCTGTAAATATTCTCCTTTTCCCAACCAAAACGGGTTACTGTTTCATTTCGCTCACAGCCGTGGCTCCCAGCACCAGTACCGCGCCCACGCCTGTCAAAAGCGTCATCGGCTCGCCCAGAAGCAGCGCGGACAGCACGATCGCCACCACAGGGTCCAGGTAGGACAGCAGCGCGATGGTCTGGGCCGGCAGGTTCTTCATGCCGCCGAAGTAGAGCCAGTAGGCTGCGCCCGTATGCACCACGCCCACCACCAGCAGCATCAGCACCGCCATGGGCGTTAGCGCCTGCGCAGCAAAGTTCACCGTCAGCAGCACATAGGGCAAAAGCACCGCCGAGGCGCTGCCCAGCTGCAGGATGGTCTTGTCGTAGGCGGGAATATCGCGGATGAACTGGTTCATCAGGATCACGCTGGCATAGAACGCAGCCGCACCCAGCCCCAGCAGGATGCCCCTGAAACCGCCGCCGCCGTTTTCCAGCACACCGGAAACCAGCACCATGCCCGCCAGCGCCACGCCCACGCAGATCATCTTCAGCTTCGTCAGCCTTTGCCCCAGCACGACAGGCGACAGCAGCATCACGAAAATAGGCGCCATGTAGTAGCACAGCGTCGCCGTGGCGACGGAGGTGTAGCGGTAGCTCTCGAAGAGCAGGATCCAGTTGATGCCGATGGCCGCGCCGGAAATCACCAGCAGCTTCAGATTCCTGCAGATGGCGGCGCGATCCGCCTTTGTTCGGGTCAAAAGCATCACCAGCAGCAGGAAGGCCGTGCCCACCACGCCCCGCACCAGCGCAATCAGGCTGGAATCCAACGGAATATACCTGCGGAAAATGCCGATGGTGCCGAAAATCACCATGGCGGTAATAATCCTGAGTCTTGAGGAGGCCGACGGGGACATAAACGTCCCTCCTTTTGTGATTGAATATCAGGTATCCGTGCGTCTGATCTCCGTCAGCGCAAGGTTGCGGTAGCACAGATCCTCCCGCAGGGTAAAGCCCTGATGCGCCCAGAAGGCGTTGCCCGCCTCGTTGCGGCTGAACACCACCAGCGCAACCTTGGCAATGCCTTCGTCCCGCAGCGCACGCAGCGCCGCATCCACCAGCTTGGAGCCGATCCCCCTGCGCCTGCAGTCGGGATCCACCGCCGTATGGTAGATAAAGCCCCGGCGGCCGTCATGCCCGGCCATTATCGCGCCGAGGACGGCTCCGTCCTCCTCAGCCACAAAGCAGGTGGAGGGATTCCGCCGCAGATAGCGGGCAATCCCCAGGGCGGAATCATCCACGTCGTTGAGACCCATGCCCCTGCAGCGCATCCACAGACCATACAGCTGCGGATAATCGGTTTCCTTCATCGTACGGATTTTCATATGCTTACTTCGCGGGCGGAGGCGTGGGCGTGGTCAGCTCGTTGAGCTCGTCGTCCGGCACCCACGTCATCAGGAAGCAGTTGACGTAGTAGGGAGACTTCTTCTTGGCGGAAGCGCTGGGCTTGGCCACAGGCAGCGTATAATCAAAGCTGTCGTCCTCCATCTGCGTGCGCTGATCCGCCGGCACCTCAGACAGGTTGCTCTCCCAGTCGGAGGCGTACATGTCGTAATCATGCACATACATCTTCACGCGGTTGGACATGTTGCCCTCCAGCGTGGTGATGCGGAACTTGCCGTCCCCCAGAATCTCCACGTCGCTGACCAGCGCCACATGGATGGTCTTGTTATAGGAGCAGCCGTACACCAGCATATAGCCCTTCTGGGGCACATGGGTGGTGCGGTTCATGATCTGATAGCCGCGCAGCAGCTTGCCCACGCTGGCCTCCTTCACATGGAAGATGCCCTCCACGTCCAGATGATCCTTCTTGTCCGAGTTTTTGCGGAAGTACTCCAGCTCCTCCATGGGCACGCCGGCCTCCAGCATGCACCAGGTAATGTAGCCGCCGCACCAGCCGAAGCTGACGCCCTTGCCGCGCCATTCGGTGAACTTGTTCACCTTCTTCAGGGGCTGACCGTTCAGATCCAGCCACTCGGTATAGGCGATGTCAAGCACGTTCTGGATGATGGTAGGCGGATCCAGCACCTCCTGCTCCAGCGGCAGCGGGGGGGGCGTGGGCGTGGCCGCCGCTGCGAAGGCGGAGGAAGCCAGCGAGCAGAGCACAAGGCAGAGCGCCGTCAGGCGGATAAGACGCTTCATTGTAACAAGCTCCTTTCTGCAGTAGAAAAAATACGCTACTACTATACCACGGATCAGCAGAAAAGAAAAGCACGGGAAAGATACGGCGTTGAAATTTACACGCATGCATGCTATAATGCACAGGAGAACCGTCTATTTCTGCAAAGGAGCGTTTTTATACAATGAAAGGCATTATTCTGGCGGGGGGCGCGGGAACGCGCCTGTATCCCCTGACCATGGTCACCAGCAAGCAGCTGCTCCCCGTGTATGACAAGCCCATGATTTACTACCCGCTGTCCACGCTGATGCTGGCGGGCATCAAGGATATCCTGATCATCTCCACCCCGGAGGATACCCCCCGCTTTGAGCACCTGCTGGGTGACGGCAGCCAGTTCGGCCTGAACCTCACCTACTGCGTGCAGCCCTCCCCCGACGGACTGGCCCAGGCCTTCCTGCTGGGCGAGAAATTCATCGGCGACGAAGCCTGCGCCATGGTGCTGGGCGACAATATCTTCTACGGCAACGGCTTCGGCAAGATTCTGCGCGCCGCCGTCGCCAACGCCGAGGAGAACGCTCACGCTACCGTGTTCGGCTACTACGTCAATGATCCCGAGCGCTTCGGCGTGGTGGAATTCGACGAAACCGGCAAGGTTATCTCTGTCGAGGAGAAGCCCAAGGAGCCCAAGTCCAACTATGCCATCACCGGATTGTACTTCTATCCCAA
>JAFURI010000013.1 GCA_017471885.1 Clostridia bacterium
CTGCCCGTGCTCTGGCTTCCTGTGGGCTTGAGTATGCCGTCCTTCAGAAACTCGGTACTCATGAAGCCCACCTGTCCGCCTGCGGATACCTTCCACCAGCCGTTGCCCTTCTGCAGTACCATCACATAGGAACCGCCCCGGTACTGGCCGATGGAAGGATACCCCTGTCCGGGACCGGTACGCAGGTTCAGCCCCGTGTTGTTCGGAGTGACCACGGTAGCCACATCTTCGCTGCACGGCCAGTTTTTCCGGGTGATATACTCCTGACGGAAGTAGCCCTCCACGCCGTCCACCCGGACGGAATACCAGCCGTCGGACTGACTCAGCAGCACGCAGGGCACGCCGTTATAGTAGATATCCTTCACCTTGGAGGAATAGCTGGGCGCCTGACGCAGGTTCAGAAAGGAGCTTGCCTTCGGATTGCTTACCACGCCCACAGGCGCAATCACCGGCTCCTGCACGGCCACATAATTCTTGCTCATGTAGCCAGTTTTTCCGTCCGGTGCGGTAACGTAGTACCAGTTGCCGCTTTCCCCGCTGATCACCATCCAGCTGCCTTCCTTATAGGAGCCCAGGCGCGTGGAATTCTGCGTGGGACGCTGACGGAGATTCACCGACGCGTTGCGGTAGGTCACGCCGCACCACAGCGCATCCGCACAGGCCGCGCTGCACAGCAATATCATCGAAAGGGCCGCCAGCACTACCATAATCCACCGCTTGACGCACCTCATGGTTCCATCCTCCTCCGCGGACGCAGATGCTTCACGCGCCCGCCTGTACCAATGTAACGCGGCGCAGGAGGAAAATCTTCCCGCACGGCGCAGTTCTTTTTTTATGATGACATAAATCATTACACTTGTAAACTCTTTTTTCGTTTTGGATGATTCCGGGAAATCCCTCCGTTCATTAGGCGAACGAACGCTGTTGAAGGCGTTCCTGTCTTACGAAAGGGAGGTTTACCATGCGAAAAACTCTGACTGTCCTGCTGTGCGCCGTGCTGCTTTGTTCGCTGCTGGGCGCCGCGTCCGCCGACGCTGTGATTACGCGAAACGGCTATGCCGCATACCTTGGCGAAAGCAACTACCTTTATCTGCGTGATACGCAGGGCGTGACCAAGGTGCTGCGGCATCCGATCCGCAGCATTGTTTCCATGAACGACACGGAAATGTTCTGCGTCACAGAAGCCGGCCAGCTGTACGGCATCATGCTGGACGCTTCCGGCACGCGGATTGTTTCCGCCGCGCCCGCGCCTGAGGAGCTGTCTGCGGTAACGGATACTCCCCTGTTCTCGCTGGCTGAAGGCGTGCTGACCGTGCCCCTGGCAGACGGTAGCGCAAAGCAGCTTTCCGTCGCCGCGCTCCTTGCCTGCGACAATGGCTCTGACCTGTACTATACTGAATCAGACGGCCTCACAGCCCGGCTGATGGCTTATCCCCTTATGCAAACGGAGCCTTCCCTCCTTGCGCCTGCGGCGCGGGAGATCGGCGCTGCACCGGCGGATGCGATCTCCATCACAGCCACAGAGGACGCTGTAACCATGGTGAAGGCGGATCACAGCATCACCGTTGTCAGCCTGAACGACAACGCCTACCATCAGTTCCCTGCCTCCTCGCAGGAAACCACACTGGCGGTAAGCATCGGCACAAAGCTGATCCGCCTGCACGAGAATGAATCCGGCGACGGTTACGTTGTGGAAGACGCTATCGAGGGCTTTTCCGCTCCCACGCCTGCGCCTACCGCGACCCTGGCTCCCACAGCTGTGCCGACCGCAACCCCGAAGCTCACCGCCACCCCGAAGCCTGCCGGCAGTTCCTCCGCAAGCAACGATGAGGACGACGGCCGCATCCGCTACGGCGCTTCCGGCTCCAAGGTACGCAAGATGCAGAAGCGTCTGGCCGAGCTTGGCTATCCTGTGGGTAAGGCTGACGGTGATTTCGGCCCCAATACGCTGACGGCCGTGCATCTGTTCCAGTCCGCCATCGGCTATTCCGAGCGCAGTTATGCGTCCTCCGCCATGCTGAACAAGCTCTACGGCAAAAGCGCGCCCGTCTACGACCGCTATGCGCCTCTGGCCGACGGCGACAAGGGCGAGGCTGTGGAGATTCTGCAGCGGATGCTCTTTGCGCTGGGGTATCTGGGAAAGGACACGGATGAGATTGACGGCAAGTACGGCCCCATCACCACCGCTGGCGTGAAGCTTTTCCAGGAGACCTGGGGCATTCAGCCTGCTGATGGTCATGCCGACAAGGCCACGCTGGAGCGTCTCTGCACCCTGTATGACAGCTATGTGTCCACCGGCAAGATCCCCGTGCCTACCGCCACGCCTTCTCCTTCTCCCTCTCCGTCCCCTACTCCCGAACCTGACCCCACGCCTTCCGTTTCCGATCAGCCCGGCTCTTCCGAGACTGATCAGCCTGGCTCCTCCGAGACCGACCAGCCTGGCTCCTCCGAGACCGATCAGCCCGGCTCTTCCGAGACTGACCAGCCCGGCTCTTCCGAGACTGACCAGCCCGGCTCTTCCGAGACTGATCAGCCTGGCTCCTCCGAGACCGACCAGCCCGGCTCTTCCGAGACTGACCAGCCCGGCTCTTCCGAGACTGACCAGCCCGGCTCTTCCGAGACAGATCAGCCCGGCTCTTCCGAAACTGACCAGCCTGGCTCCTCCGAGACCGACCAGCCCGACTCCTCCGAGACCGATCAGCCCGACTCCTCCGAGACCGATCAGCCCGGCTCTTCCGAAACTGACCAACCTGGCTCCTCCGAGACCGACCAGCCCGGCTCCGGCGATTCTGATCCAGATCCTTCCACTGCAACCGATCTTTAACGCCAAAAGAGGCGGAGGATACGCTCCTCCGCCTCTTTGCTGCATGATTATTCTTCGCTGATATGCTCCGTACCCTGCCGCAGCAGCGTCGCCACATGATCATCAGCCAGCGAGTAAAACACCGTCTTACCGTCCCTCCGGCTCTTGATCAGCCGTGCCTGCCGCAGCAGCCGCAGTTGATGACTGACTGCAGACTGGGTCATGCCCAGCAGCCTTGCAAGGTCGCATACGCAGACCTCTGCCTCCAGCAGCACGTACAGGATGCGGATTCTCGTGCCGTCCGCAAACGCCTTGAACAGCTCAGACAGCCGCTGCAGCGTTTCATCTTCCGGAAGCATGGCCTGTACCTGCTCCACCAGTTCCTCATGGACGCACAGATAGCCGCAGGTTTCCGCCTCAAAACGCTCCATCGGTTCCGCCTCCCTTCTACCCTGATATTATACCAGCTTCCGCTGAAAAACGCAAACAAAAGCCCCGGATCAGATCCACATGACCTGATGCTCCAGCGCAGGCACTGCCTGCCGCCAGAACGTCTCCTGATCAAAAATGCAGGTGGCCGTGTTGTCGCAGGGATGAAAGGCAATCCGTCCTTCCCTGTTCACTTCCCGGTCAAACACCAGCTGCACACGCTTCTCCCGGTCAAACCACAGCCCCAGAGGACTCAGCGAACCGCTCTCCAGCTCCAGCAGCTCCCTCAGGCTCTCCTGCGGCGCAAAAGAAAGCCGTGAGGAACCGATCAGCTTGCTCACAGCCGAGGTACGGAAAGGCTTGCCGGGCAGCGTCACATACAGGTAGTAGGCCGTCTGCTGACGATTGCACAGAAGGATGTTCTTGCAGAAGGTCACGTCCGGCGCAGCATAGGGCAGCGCAAGACAATCCTCCATGGTCATGGCAGGCGCATGCTCGTGATATTCAAAGGGAATGTTCAGGCTGCGGAGTTTTTCCGTCACCATCAGCTTGTTGGACACGTCATCCGCTCCTCATCTCGCATTTCCGGTCACTTTCCGGACAAAAAACACAGTTAATATACAAAATTCTGTGGTAAAACAGGTTCAACCATGTTATAATACCCTTAATGACTCCCGTAATCAAGAGTAGGAGGGCGTTTTCCATGAAAAGAAGAATCGGTATCCTGACCAGCGGCGGCGACTGCCCCGGCCTGAACGCAGCTATCCGCGGCGTAACCCGCGCTGCTTATGAAATGTTCGACGCTGAGATCATCGGCATCCACGACGGTTACCGCGGTCTGATCGAGGGCGACTATCAGGTGATGAAGCGCAGCGATTTCTCCGGCATTCTGACCCTGGGCGGCACCATTCTGGGCACGGCCCGTACGCCCTTCCGCAACATGCATGTGATCGGCGAGGATAAGGTGGACAAGGTTGCCGCCATGAAGAAGACCTACAAGGATCTGAAGCTTGACTGTCTGGTCACGCTGGGCGGCAACGGCACCCACAAGACCGCCAACCTCCTGTCCGAGGAAGGCCTGAACGTGATCGGCCTGCCCAAGACCATCGATAACGACCTATACGGCACCGACTTCACCTTCGGCTTCCATACCGCCATGGACATCGCCACCGACTGCATTGACCGCATCCATACCACCGCTGCCTCCCATGGCCGCTGCATGGTGGTGGAAATCATGGGCAACAAGGCCGGCTGGCTGACCCTGTACTCCGGCGTGGCCGGCGGCGCGGACGTGGTGCTGATTCCCGAAATCCCCTACAAGATCGAAAAGGTGGCCAAGGTCGTCGAGGCCCGCGCCAAGTCCAACAAGGGCTTCACCATCATCGCCGTGGCCGAGGGCGCCATGGACAAGGAAGAAGCCAAGATGAAGAAGAAGGAGCGCGAAGCCAAGCGCGCCGCAGAAAAGTTCTCCGCCAGCGCCTACGTGGCCCAGCAGCTGCGTGATCTGGTGGGCGTGGAAGCCCGCAGCGTGAATCCCGGCCATATCCAGCGCGGCGGCTCCCCCTCCGCCTACGACCGCGTGCTGTCCACCCAGTTCGGCGTGCATGCCGCTGAATTGATCCGCGACGGCGTGTTCGGCGTCACCGTGGCTCTCAAGGGCAACGAGATCACCCACAACAACCTCAAGGACATCGCCGGCGTGCCCAAGCTGGTGCCCGTGGATCATCAGATGGTGACCATCGCCAAGGATATCGGCATTTCCTTCGGCGACTGATATTTCCCTCCGCCTGCATGACACAATACGAAAGGAGATCACCCACATGAAAAAACTGACCGCCCTCCTGCTGGCATGCATTTTGCTGCTGGGCTGCGTATCCGCGCTGGCTGACGACACCTTCACCCTGCGCAACGGCGTACACTTCGGCGAGACCATGGATCAGGTCAAGCTCAAGGAAACCCTGCCCCTGAGCACCCAGTACGGCGACGAGCACAACCTGTATACCGACCGCGGCAGCGTGGCTACCTTCCCTAAGGTGGAAGTGTGGTATCGCTTCAAGGAGGATACCGGCAAGCTGTACGAAATGCGCTGGAGCATGAACCAGGGCGTAACCGACAAAAGCACCAACGAGGCCGACTTCGAAAAGCTGCACAAGGCCCTGACCTCCAAGTACGGCGACGAGCTGGGCTATGACGACGGCAGCTGCTACATCATCACCGGCGGCGCGCTGAACGGCGCGGTGACCATCACCAACCTGTACAGCACCATGTTCGAAAGCGGCGTGGGCAAGGTGATCGACTACGCTGAATGGGACGTGCCCTTCGGCAACGGCGAGCATGTGAAGATCGAACTGGTCCGTCACTACTACGGCTCCAAGCCCTCCGAGGCGAAGTACTACATCAACGTGGGCTACACCTACTTCACCGACGCTGATCTGGACGCCGCCGTCAATGAAAAGAACGACGACGAAAACGCCATCATGAACGATATCTGATTTTTCACGAGCAGCTGCCGTCCGGAATCCGGACGGCAGCTTTTTTATCCGTCAGGGTACGCAGCCCATGGACATAATTCCACTTTCGTGCTATGCTTAATCTGATACTGATGCAAAGGATGATGACCATGCAGGAATTCCTTATCACGCTGGATATTATGCTTCCTCTCCTGCTGACGCTGTGCGTGGGCGCTCTGCTGCGCCGCATCGGCCTGATGAACGACGCTACCACCAACGGCATGAACAAGCTGATCTTCAAGCTCCTGCTGCCGGTGCTGCTGTTCAAGAACATGCGCGACCTGGACACTACCGCTGCGCCGGGCTTTGGCTTTGCGGCGTTCGTACTGTTCGGCATTCTGGGCGTTTATGCCGCCGCACAGCTGATCGTCCCCCGCTTTCTGAAGGATCCGCGCCAGTCCAGCGTGGTGGTGCAGGCGCTGTTCCGCACCAACTTCGCTATCCTCGGCGTACCGCTGATGCAGGCCATCTTCGGCGACGCAGGCCTTGCGTTTGTGGCGCTGGTGCTGCCCATCAATATCCCGGAGAACAATATCCTGTCCGTGTTTGCGCTGACCCCCTGCTCCGGCCAGAAGGCGGATGCGAAGAAGATCCTCAGGCAAATCGTCACCAACCCCATGATTCTGGGCGTGGTGCTGGGCGCTGTCTGCCTGCTGCTGAACGTCCGTCTGCCCAAGGCGGTGGACAAGGTGATCGGCAACATTGCGGGCCTTACCTCCACCGTATCCCTGCTGGTGCTGGGCGCTTCTCTGAAGATTCAGGGAGTAATGCAGCACCGGAAGACGCTTTGCTGGATGCTGCTGTTCAAGCAGCTGATCATCCCGCTGACGCTGGCAGGACTGGCTGTGCTGCTGGGCTTCCGCGGCATGGAGCTGGGCGTACTGGTCATCCTCTTCGGCGCGCCCACCGCCGTGAGCAGCTTCCCGATGGCGCAGGCCATGGGCGGCGACGGTCAGCTGGCCGCCAGTCAGGTAGTGCTGACCACCATCCTTTCCATGGGCACGCTTTTCCTGCTGATCTACCTGTGCAAGCTCTGCGCCTTCTTCTGATTTCGGTCCATACAAAAAGCTGCGGCGACGATAACCGTCACCGCAGCTTTTTTATACGCACTCGCTGACCTGATCGGCCTGCCGTGCTTTGATCTCCGCCAGCTCTACCATTTCACAGGCGATATCACGGGCAGCATACGGGTTGATTTCCCTCCGCTGGGCGCCTATCATCCGCCTGCGCAGTTCATCATCCTTGAGCATGATACCCAGCCGGTGCGGCAGTTCCTCCGGAGTGCGGCAGTAGCCTGCCAGTCCGTGGTTCTCAAAGAATTCGGCGTTTGCCGTCTCGCAGCCCTCAATGGGATTGATGATGAGCATAGGCGTGCCCACCGTCATGGCCTCCGTGGTGGTCAGTCCGCCGGACTTGGTTACCAGCACGTCGGCTGCCGCCATCAGCGGATGCAGGGGCGATACCCTTCCGTGCACCGTGACGCGTTCATCCCCCTGCCAGCGCTCCTCCGCCTCGGCCTTCACCCTGGCATTGGAGCCGCAGATCACCGTCAGATGACCCCTGTCGCCCAGAGCGGGCAGCAGGGATTCGATTGCCTCGGGCAGATTGCCCGCGCCCATGGAGCCGCCTACCAGCAGCACCTCAAGACTATCCTCCTTAAGCCCCAGCGCACGCTTGGCAGCCTGCTTGTCCATGCAGGGCTCGCAGGCAGGGCTGACGGGGATCCCCGTCACCCGAACACGCTCTCCGCTGATTCTCCGCTTCTCGCACAGCTTCCGCACGGCGTCATGAGGAATGAACAGCGCATCGCACTCCACGTCCTCGGAGAAAGGATGCACCGTGTAATCCGTCATCACAAGACCCAGCGCGCCGCGGTAGGTTCCCTTGCGGCGCAGCCGGGTTACGGTCTGCCCGCCGAACACATGGGTGCACAGGATGATATCCGGACGGAACTCCTCCAGCAAATCCTCCATGCGGAAGGCATAGCTGGCATTGACGTAATATCCGGCGGATTTATACCTGACGCTGCTGAGCTTGCCGCCCAGCCGGTACATCTTGCCGAACAGCGACGGTACATGCTGCACCATCTTCACATACGTTGTGCACACCAGCCTGGACAGCCACCGGCCGCCAAAGGCAAGGCAATCCTCCACGCGGCACTCTACGTCCATGGCCTGCAGCGCATCCCGCAGTGCATAGGCTGCCGCGTCGTGTCCTCCGCCGGTATGCGCCGACAGAATCAATGCTCTCATGCTTCAGTCTCCTTGGCTGCAAACTGCTCCTCAATAATGCGGCAGGCCGCAAGAACAATCCCCGCACAGGGCCGGGAAGCATAGTATGCCGCCGTCCGGGCCTCCGGAGCAGGAGCTTCAGCTCCCCGTCCCAGCAGCTCGCCGCAGTTGATGGTTCCCAGTTCCTCCACAAACCTGCGGTGAACCGTCTGCACCCGGGCATAGGTCTGGGTGCGATGCTCTGCCAGCGCACCGTCAGGACCCTCCATCAGGCCGCAGAGCATCACTGCCGCGGAATAGGCTCCGCAATTCTGGCGCAGTCTGCCCATACCGCCGCCAAAACCCACGGCCACCATGGCCGCCTGCTCTGGGGTCAGGGAAAGCAGATCGCAATACGCCTTGAGGACGGACTGCGCACAGTTGTCCCCGGAAGTAAAGTAGTGCAGCGCTTTTTCTTCACGCTCCGTCATCGGGTGTGCTCCTCCACCTTACTGCGTCACCATGATGGTGTCTCGCAGATGATCGTATACCTGCTCCTTGTAGGTCTCGGTATAAGCTCGGGGATAGGTCACGTGCACCACATACAGCACCTTGTTGACGCACACGGCATGCACGCGGCCCGCTACCTGAATGTTGCCCGACAGCTCGCCCGTGTAGTTGGCGTACACGCCCTTGCTGTCCAGCAGGGTGCGCTCTGCCGTGTTGGTGGGATCAAACTCATTGAAGCCAGCCTCGCCGATGCTGTCCAGCGTATCGTTCACCACGCGCTTGAGGTCGCTGGTGTTGTAGCTGCTGCTGACGGAAGAGGCGGTGATGGTGATGCTGGCGGTATAATCCACGCCCTGGTTGGGGTTGCTCAGCACAAAGGTGTTGGCGGAGGGCTCGGCAATAGTCCAGCCCGCGGGAGCCTCAAAGGACAGGTGGATATTGGTCGCATCATACACCTGATGGCTGAAGGTGATGGGCGGCACAGGAGAGGGAGTGGGCTTGTCAATGGGATCAATGATGACGGGGGTCGCGCCGGCATACTCGCTGCGCATGGTCGGCGCCACGGTGGGCGCAGCCGTCACCACGGGCACATACTCATCCACTTCACCCTCCTCGAGGGTGGGATCATAGGAGCCGTCGTCAAAGTTGATATCCTGCGCAGGCACGTTGGTGGGGCCCACCACCAGATTCTGGGTAGGCAGGCTGGTGCCGATCACCTGATACTTCGTCTGCTCCTTGGCACCGCAGGCGCACAGCAGAGCCGCGCAAAGGATCAGAACCAGGACAAGCATGATTCGCTTCTTCATCATTGTTCCCTCCGTTTACTTGATTCCTCTATGGATACAACGCATGGATACCATTCCTTACTGCGCGTCATCCTCATAATCATACCGGGGATGATACAGGCGGCGGTCAAGGCTCCAGATCTTCTCGGAGAACGCGCCTGCGGGAACCCGGTCCATCACGCCCTGCATCTCGTTCATCCGTGCGTCAAGCAGGTCGATCCAGTGCAGCACCTCGGCCTCGGGGAACATGGGCTTGCGGGGGCTGCCATACTCGGCCTCGCCGTGATGGCTGATGATCATGTGCTCAAGCAGCACCACAATTTCCCCTTCCACGCCCACGTTCTTCGCGGCCTGCGCCAGCTGCGCCACGCCCCGCACCAGATGACCGATCATCAGGCCGTCGCGGGTATAGTCGGACACGTTGCCCAGCTCGTCGCTCTTCATTTCCGTGATCTTGGACAAGTCGTGCAGGATGACGCCCGCCCGGAGCAGATCGCCCTTGAGCCAGGGATAGGCCTCGATGACGTGATTGGCCAGGCGCAGCATGCCGGTGGTATGATGCAGCAAACCGCTGCGCTCGGCATGATGCAGCCGCTGCGCTGCCGGGAACCAGTAGATGGCGTCGCCGGAAAGGCGGAGCATCTCGCGCACGATCTTCTTCAGTTCCTCGCTGGCAAAGCCGTCGATTGTATCGCTGATCTCCCGCATCATGTCCTCGGGCTTTTCGGGCGCGCAGGGCACCAGCAGGGAAAGATCCACCTTATCCTCCGCCGTGGATGCGCGAATGCGCTCAATGCGCAGCTGCAGCCGGCCGTTGTACTCCTGCACAAGGCCGCGCACCTTGATCACGCTGCCTGCAGGCGGCGGGGCCACGTTGCCATCCCACACCTTGCAGTTGATCTCGCCCGTGCGGTCGGTCAGATTCATATCCAGATAGCGTCCGCCCTTGGCGCTTTCGCGCTGGTCGCTGGAGCGTACCAGCAGGAAGCCCTCAAAGCGGATATCCTTCACCAGCTGGGAAACCGTCAGTTGTTCCATGGGAGCAGTCCTCCGAAAATGCTATTGATAAATGTCGCCGGTGGCTTCGCCACTTTTCACACGAGCAGTCGTCATGATCAGAACTGCGCGTCGCCGGTGGCTTCACCACTTTTCACACCGTCGGTCCTCACGATCAGAACGGCGCGTCGCCGGTGGCTTCGCCACTTTTCACGCCGGCGATGGTATGATCAGAACGGCGCGTCGCCGTATCCGCCGGCTTCGGGAGCCAGATTGGCGTAGGTGGTGTACTCGCTCAGCCATGCCACCTTCACCGTGCCCAGCGGGCCGTTACGCTGTTTCTGCACGATGATCTCGCCCACGTTCTTCTCCTCGCACTCGGGATCATAGTAGCCCTCGCGGTGGATGAACATTACCACGTCGGCGTCCTGCTCGATGGAGCCGGAGTCGCGCAGATCGGACAGCGCGGGACGCTTGTTGTCGCGGGTGGTGGACGCGCGGGAAAGCTGTGCACAGGCCAGCAGCGGCACCTTCAGCTCAAGGGCGATGGCCGTGAGGCTGCGACTGATTTCGCTGACTTCCAGCTGGCGGTTTTCCACCTTGCCGTCTGCATGCATCAGGCCCAGATAGTCCAGCACAATCAGATCCAGGCCCTTGTCCATCATCAGGCGCCGGCAGCGGGAACGCAGCTGCGTGGGGGTGATGCCAGCCGTATCGTCGATATACAGGCGGGAGTTGGCCATGGGGCCAATGGACTTGGCCAGGCGCATCCAGTCGTCGCTGTCAAGGCGGCCCTGACGCACCTTCTGCATGTCCACCCTTGCATCTGAACAGAGAAGACGCAGCGCAATCTGCTCACGGGGCATTTCCAGCGAGAACACCGCCACGCTCTTGCCTGCGTTCAGGCAGGCATGACCGGCAATGTTCATGGCCAGCGACGTCTTGCCCATGGAGGGGCGCGCGCCCAAAATGATCAACTCGCCCCCGTGAAGGCCGGTAAGCATATTGTCAAGCGCTGTAAAGCCCGTAGGCACGCCGGACACCCGGCCCTTGAGCTTGGCCAGCTCTTCGATATTGGCGTAGGTGTTGTACAGGACTTCCTTCACGTGCACCAGCGTATCGCCGGAAGCGCGGTTCATCACGATATCAAAGATCGCCTTCTCCGCGTGGTTCAGGGTATCCTGCAGGGGATTCACCTGACTGTAACACTCCTGCGTAATCTCCTGCGAAGCCTGAATCAGCTTGCGCAGGGTGGCTTTTTCCGCCACCAGCGCGATATAGGCCCGCACGTTGGCCGTGGTAGGCACATACTGGCTCAGCTCGATGATATACGCCGTACCGCCCACGCCCTCCAGCGTGCCGCGGCGGCTGAGCTCGCTGTCCACGGTAACCATGTCTACCGGGCTCTGCTCCATGTGCAGCTTGCGCATGGCGTCGTAGATCTCGCGATGCTGCGGCTGATAGAAATCCTCCGCCTGAAGCCGTTTGCAGGCCTGCTCCACGGCGTTCTCGTCCTGAAGCATGGCGCCCAGCACCGAACGCTCAGCCTCCAGGCTGTTGGGCGGCGTCACGCCCCTGAGTTCCGGCCTTGCCTCCATGCTCTCACCCCGCATTGTATGTCAGTATTTTCCGACTGCTTACTTGGCGGCCACGGGCTCCACGTGCACCACCATGGTGGTGGTCACGCCGCTGTACAGCCACACGCCCACTTCCACGTCGCCCACGGTACGGATGGGATCGGACAGGTCGATCTTGCGCTTGTCCACCTTGATGCCGTGCTGTTTCTCCAGCTCGGAGGCGATTTCAGCGGTGGTGATGGAGCCGTACAGGCGGCCCGCTGCGCCGCACTTCACGGTCATGTTGATGATCTTGCCCTTCAGAGCCTTGGCCTTGGCCTCGGCCTCGGCGCGGCGCTCAGCCTCACGGGCTGCCTCGGCGGCGCGCTTCTTCTGGATTTCCTTCATTGCGCCGGGAGTAGCCTCCACAGCCAGCTTCTTGGGGAAAAGGAAATTGCGGGCATAGCCGTCAGACACGTTGACAATCTCGTCCTTCTTGCCCTTTTCCTTCACGTCAGCCAAAAGAATAACCTTCATATTATTTTCCTCCTTCTATATCCGTCCCGCGCAGCTTGCGCGGGTCTGCTATCTGATCCACTGCGCCCAGCATCAGCAGGATGAAGCCTGCCGCGGGCAGCATCAGCAATACGATGATTGTTCCGGGGATAATCCCCATCCGGCTCCGGCTTTTGCGAAGCCACCAGGCAATGAGGCACACGCCCTGCGCGCCGCAGAGGATGGAAAAGGCCGTCATGGCCATGCCAGCCGCCTGATAGACCGCAAGGCTGTCCGTCAGGTACTGCACCATCCCGAAGAGCAGCAGACTGCCCGCACACAGCGCCTCGCGGCGGGACATGCACAGCGCGTCGATGGACTTCAGCTCCGTGGGCTCTCCCCTTCTGCGGCGGATCGCCTCCGGCAGCACCGCGCAAAGCAGCGTGGAGACGGTCAGATACCCCGCAGCACAATCCGTCAGCAGGTCGTTCAGGAGATAATGCAGGGTGGTCCGCAGACTGTTGATCAGCTCCTGCTTCGTATCCGGCGCCATGATGATGGCTCCGAACAGCTGGATTGCCGGAACCTCCGCCATTTCTCCCTCCAGCCGGGCCAGACCCAGCTGATAGGCGGTCAGCAGCGTTCTCTCCGGACTTTCCAGCCCCTGCACCAGTGCGGTGATATCGTCCGCCAGTCCGGCTGCAGCCGTGCCGTGATAACGCTCCCGCAGCAGCGTCATGCATATGCATACCATCGCCGCGGAAAAAAGAGTCCATCCCAGCGTACGTCTGCGGTGGGTGCGCAGCGCAGGAAGTCTTTCCACCGTCAGCGCAGCCAGAAGCCACAGCCCAACCAGCTGACCAACCCGCGTCTCTCCGGCAAGCCATGCGCCAAGGCAGACTGCCGCCGCCGTCATTACACCGTGACCTTTCCAGCCTGCGGCGCGCATGCACTCCGACAGCACCGGCAGCAGAAACAGCGCCGCAAGCACAATCGCCGGATGCGCCGCAAAGGGCAGCGCCGCCGCGGCGATGAGGATCAGGATCCGCGCGGCGCATCCTCTTCCGTCAGCCCTGCGCACATCCTCACCTCCGCATCGACAAAGTGATTCAATCTATTGTATAGCATTTCTCTGGAAATTGCAAGCAAAAGCCGCGTTACCCCTTATCAGGATATAAAAAAAACGGCACGATTGCTCGTTACCGTTTGTTATGCAGGTAGTGGGCCCTGCTCATATCGTCCTTAAATTCAGTGCGGATCATGTATTCGTACCATGCTGCCTTTCCGCCGCTGGCCCGCTCGTCCTCATGGACGATGAACTCATATCGCTTCTTATCCCGCAGGATGGGCAGATCCACACCGATAGCCTGCGCCAGCGCCAGCAAGCGCTCGTCCTCCACAGGATCAAACCCGTGCTTCTCAAAGGTGTAGCGCAGCTTTTTCCCGGCGGGACGGTAGAGGCTTACCTTCACCTCTTCCCGGCGGACGGCCACGCTCTCCACATACATCTGCTCCAGCTTGCGCACGGTGGGATACAGGTGCGCGTACAGATCGCTCTGGCGCAGATACATCACCATATCCTTCTGCCTGCGTCTCTCCCGCCTGTCCCGGAGAATGTACAGCGTGCAGACCGCCGCAGCCGCAGCGAGGATGATCCACCCAGTCGCGCTCATCGTCTCACTCCTTTGATCGTTTCGCATATTCATCATAGCAGGGAGGGTTCTTTTTTGTCAAGGGAATGCACGTTCCGGCAAATATTGCCTGCAAAGCAGTTTTTCATAACGATTTCCTTCAGGGTGTAGCTTTTTGCGCAGAAATGTAGTATACTGTTAGATGTTTTATTGTGTATACCGTGATTTTATTGCAAAGAAGGCTGATCCATGATCTACGACCTGCAGAAAGCAAGCATGTGGAAGCGCCTCTCCGCAGCCCTGTTTGACGGTATCCTGCTGGGCATCGTCGCGGTGCTGTGCGCGTGGCTGATCTCCATCGCCGTCAATTATGACTCCTACAACCTGACGCTGGAAAACGCCTATGCCCGCTATGCCGAGGAATACGGCGTGGATTTCCACAAGGCCGTCAACGAATACGACAGCCTGACCCCCGAACAGATTGCCCGCATCGACGAGGCCTACGCCGCCCTCTCCGCAGACGAGGAGGTGCAGTACGCCTATGAGATGATGCTCCGGCTGATGCTCATCATCACCTCCCTTGGCATCCTGCTGGCGTATGTCATCATGGAATTCACCGTGCCCATGCTGCTGGGCGACGGACAGACGCTAGGCAAGAAATTCTTCGGCATCGGCGTGATGCTTCAGGACGGCGTGCGCATCAGCGGCCCTGCGCTGTTCATCCGCAGCATTCTGGGCAAGTACGCCATCGAAACCATGATTCCCGTGCTGATCATCCTGATGATCTCCTTCGGCGCCATTGGCGTCATCGGCCCCGGCATCCTGCTGGCGCTGGTGATTACGGAGCTGGCGATGATCATCTCCACCAAAACCAATTCCCTGATCCACGATCAGCTTTCCTCCACCGTATGCGTGGACGTTGGCAGCCAGCGGATCTTCAAAACCCGTGAAAGCATGATCGCCTACAAGCAGAAGCTTCATGCCGAACGGGCGGCCAGACAGAAGTCCTGACAATTATATTTTAAGGAAGGGAACCTGTATGAAAATTGTTCTGGAGAACCTTACCAAGATCTTCCCCAGCCGCAGCAAGAAGGCAGGCGAAGAAGTCGTAGCGGTCAACAACTTCAACTTTACCATCCCCGACGGCAAGCTCATCGGTCTGCTGGGCCCCTCCGGCTGCGGCAAGAGTACTACCCTGTATATGATCTCCGGCCTGCAGAAGCCCACCAGCGGCAAGATCTACTTCGGCGAGGACGACGTGACTCAGCTTTCCACCGAGAACCGCGGCATCGGTCTGGTGTTCCAGAACTACGCCCTGTATCCCCACCTCACCGTGAAGCAGAACATCCTCTTCCCCCTGAAGAACCTCACGGGCAAGGACAAGCTGACCAAGGATAAGATGCTTGACCTCGATTATGAAGCTGCAAAGATGGTTCAGATCGAAGAGCTGATGGACCTCAAGCCATACGAGC
>JAFURI010000089.1 GCA_017471885.1 Clostridia bacterium
CAATACGAGATTAACATTGATTTAGATTGATAAATCCAATTTGTAGGTGAACTATATGAGAACAAGAAAGGTTGTTGTATTGCCATATGATGCAGCATGTCAATCAGCTTTAAAAAAAATAAAGGGTGAGATTGA
This sequence comes from Clostridia bacterium, assembly GCA_017471885.1. Taxonomy (GTDB): domain Bacteria; phylum Bacillota; class Clostridia; order Christensenellales; family Aristaeellaceae; genus UBA11524. Next base: position 136 of record JAFURI010000089.1, read on the forward strand.
AGAAGCAATTGGCGATTTAATCATCGGCATTGAACACGTTGGAAGTACCTCTGTCGAAGGAATGTCTGCCAAGCCTTGCATTGATATTGATGTGATTATTAAGGATTACTCGGCGTTTGTTGCGGTGGTTGACGGTTTGAAAGCTATCGGATATATCCACGAGGGTGATCTTGGTATTAAGGATAGAGAGGCATTTAAGTATTCGGGCAAGGAGCATCTGCTAATGCATCATTTGTATGTATGCCCGAAATACTCGGAAGAATTGCACCGTCATATTACATTCAGAGATTTTCTCCGAAGCAATCCCGAAGCGGTTAGAAAATATAGCTTGATAAAAGAAAAAGCCGCCGAGCTATTTCCAAATAATATAGACGGATACATAGAGTATAAATTACCGTGCATCGAAGAACTGTATAAAGAATGCGGTTTGAAATAAACAAATCCCAATTTGCTGAGCAGACGAAAAATAAGAACCCATCATTTCAGGAGGGCGCAATTAAACGCACTGTACTAATGCATTGCGTTTGTTGGGCCGCATAAGCAAAGGAGCATCCAAAACGTTGGATGCTCCTTTGCTTGTTGCCGGATAACTTGTTCCTTAAGAATCCTCCCGCCAGCGCGTGTCTTTTTTGCGTTATGCCAGATATTCTTCGGCCTGCTGCACAGCCATCGCGCCGTCCGCCACGGCGGTGACGATCTGCCGCAGGCGCTTGGTGCGCACGTCGCCCACGGCGTACACGCCGGGGATGGCGGTGACGGTGTCTTCGCCCGCGATAATGTATCCGCCGGGATCCAGCGGCAGCTGGGAGGCGAACAGCTCCGAGGCGGGCTTGCGGCCGATGCTGACGAAAACGCCGTCGCAGGGGAGGATCGACTCATCGCCGGTGAGGGTATCCTTCAGCCGGAGCCCTGTGAGTTTCTCCCCGTGAAGCAGCTCCGTAACGGCGCTGTTCCAGCGGAATTCCACGTTGGGAGCCTTCAGCAGCGGATCATGGTAAACTTTGGTGGCGCGCAGCACGTCCCGGCGGTGGATGAGGATCACCCTTTCCGCCACACGGCTGAGCAGCATGGCGTCTGCGGCTGCGGAGTTGCCTCCGCCAACCACGGCTACCGTTTTGCCCTTGAAGAACATGCCGTCGCAGGCGGCGCAGTAGGCAACGCCCCGGCCGGTCAACTCCTTCTCCATGGGCAGGCCCAGCTCGCGGGGCCCTGCGCCTGTGGCAATGACCACCGTGCGGGCGCGGACGACGCCCCCGCTGGTACGGATCAGCTTGGGCTCGGCCTTCAGATCTGCGCCGGTGACCTCGGCATACACGGTCTTTGCGCCGAAGCGCTCCGCCTGCCGCTGCATCCTCCGGGCCAGCTCCATGCCGTCCACGCCTTCGTCAAAGCCGGGATAGTTGTCAATCTGATGGGTCAGAGCCATCTGTCCGCCTGCACCCATCTTCTCCAGTACCACCGCATCCAGTCCGGCACGGGCAGCGTACAGCGCGGCGGTGTATCCGCCGGGCCCGCCGCCGATAATCACCATGTCATGCACGGGAGACGCCGTCTCCTCGTCGGGCAGAATCATGGTTTCACCGAGGAAGGCCTCAATCCGCGCCTTGGATTCCGGCGCGACGATGGAGCCTGCGGGCTTCCCGTCCTGATAAAGGATCAGCGTGGGAATCAGTTCAATCTGCGCCATGCGGGCAAGCTCTTCGTTGTCGTCTATGTTCACCTTGGCGACGATTAGCCTGTCGCCGTACTGCTCGGCGATCATGTCATAAGCGTCGCTGATCTTGCGGCAATAGGTGCACCAGGGGGCCCAGTAATCCACCAGCACGGGCTTGTCGCCCCTGAGGGCCTGCATCAGCTCGTCATAATTCATGGTCACAGCCGCCATAGGGTCAGCTCCCTTCATCTGCTTTACACAGGTGATATACACAGTCCGGCGCAAAGTGAAACAGCCGGATTACGGATGATTATGCGTTTTCCTCCTGCTGCAGTTCCGGTCGTTTGAGAGTGGGGACGATAGCGTGGCTGCGGCGGAAATCCCGGGGAGAGCAGCCGCAGTGCTCGACAAAGACGCGGTCAAAGGTGCGCAGCGTGTTGAAGCCGCAGGCCTCCGCCACCTCCTCCACGGAGAGCGTGGTCAGGCGGAGATAGCGCCGGGCGCGCTCGATGCGCAGCGTGTTCAGATAGGCCCGGAAGCCCATGTGGATGCGGTCGTTGAGGACGTGGGAGAGGTAGTAGTTGTTCACGCCCAACGCGTGGGCGGTGTCCTTCAGGTTCAGCGGCGAAGCCAGATTCTGGGATATGTACTCCATGGCCCGGTAGAGCAGCTCCTTGCTGGAGGCAGGGTCTGCCTTCTCCAGCGTGAGAGCGCGGGTCAGGTGGGTGAAGATCAGCGTCAGATAGACCTGCGCCAGCATCTCGTCCGTGCGGCCGGAGGCGGCCATCTCCTGCAGGCGGCCCAGACAGTGGCGTACGTCCGGATCCATGCCGCCTACGGGGATTACAGGATTCACGGGCTGCACTTCGCCCAGACTTTCGCCCAGCTCGGACAGATGCTCGCGGTAGAAGGCCAGCAACGTGCCGGAGCAATTTTTGACGGGAGTCAGCGCGTGGGGGACGCCGGGGAAAATCACCAGCATTTCGCCCGGGCGGACCAGATGTTCCTGTCCGTCCATGACAGCCAGTATGTTTCCGCATTCGGGAAGAATCAGCTCGAACCGGGAATGCAGATGCTCTACCTTGCTCAGACGGTTATAATTGTAGAACATCAGCCTTTTTTCTGTGGTGCGGGTCGTCTTTTGCATGGCGATAAAACAGCACCTTTCGTCTCATTTTGTTGTCATCTTGTCCGAAATTATACGCCATAATGTGGTATGATGCAAGCGTCTGGGAATTAATTCGGAAAAAAGACGGTTTTGCTGAAAAAGTACGGCGACAAGGGACAGGAGGGAACGGCCTGATGCTTGATCAGATGAAATGGCTGTGGAGTAACATGGATGAGAAGCTGCGCCCAAAGCAGGTGCTGGCGCTATTGATCAGCGTGTTTACCAGCGCGCTGCTGATTGTGAATCCGGCGCTGACGCAGAAGCTGATTGACGACGTGATTCTGGCGCAGAATCCTGATCCGCTGCTGGGGATTCTGGCAGTGATGCTGGCGGTAAAGCTGGGCCGGGAGGCGCTTCGCTACTACATGGTAGTAACCATGGAGAAAAACTCCCAGAACATGATCTATAACCTGCGGCGCAAGCTGTTTACCAAGCTGCAGTACAACGACATGCGCTTTTTCAACAAGCACCGCGCAGGCGATCTGATGACCCGCATGTCCGCAGATCTTGACTGGTGTCGTCACTTTATGGCGATGATCATCTTCCGCGCGGTGGACAGCGTGAGCATTTTCCTGTTCTCCAGCCTGTATCTGCTGACGGTGAACTGGAAGCTGACGCTGATGCTTATCGCCGTGACGCCCATCCTGATGACCTTCACCAAGTTCTATTCCGGCCGGATCCGTCCGCGTTTCATGGCCATGCGCGAGCGGCTGAGCGAGATGAACGCAGCGGCGCAGGAGAATATTGCGGGCAACCGCGTGGTCAAGGCCTTTGCCCGGGAGGAATACGAGAAGGAGCGCTTCAATGAGCGCAACGAGGCCTTCCGTCAGAGCCATCTGAAGATCAATGAGACGTGGCTGCGCTTCTTCCCGCTGATTGAGCTGCTGTCCAACGCCATCATGATTATCACGGTGTTCGTGGGCGGCTACTTCATCATCATCGGCGAGCTGACTCCCGGCGAGCTGGCAATTTACACCGGCCTGAGCTGGGCGCTGTCCAATCCCATGAGGGATCTGGGCAACCTGCTCAATGATATGCAGCGCTTCTCCACCTGCGCGACCAAGGTGCAGGAGCTGTATTACGCCGAGCCCCACATTGTGGATTCCCCCTATGCGAAGGATCATCCCCGCATGGAGGGACGGATTGAGTTCCGCAACGTGTCCTTCCGGTTTGATTCCCTCAATGTGGTGGAGGACGTGAGCTTTACTGTGGAGCCGGGCCAGACGGTGGCCGTCATGGGCCCCACGGGCTGCGGCAAGACCACGCTGATTAACCTGCTGGCCCGCTTTTACGACGTCAGCGAAGGTCAGGTGCTGGTGGACGGCTGCAACGTGAAGGACTGGAAGCTGGATCAGCTGCGCGGAGGCATCGGCACCGCTACGCAGGACGTGTTCCTCTTCTCCGATACGGTGGAGGGCAACGTGGCCTTCGGCAATCAGGAGCTGGAGTTGGACGAGGTGAAGGACTTCGCCCGCCGCGCGGCTGCAGGCGAGTTTGTGGAGGAGCTGTCCGAGGGATACGATACCATTATCGGCGAGCGCGGCGTGGGTCTGTCCGGCGGCCAGAGACAGCGTATCGCCCTTGCCCGTGCGCTGGCGGTGCGTCCCAGCATCCTGGTGATGGACGATACCACCTCCGCGGTGGACAGCGAGACGGAGCAGTACATCCAGCAGCAGCTGCGTGAACTGCCCTTCCCCTGCACCAAGTTCATCATCGCCCAGCGCATCTCGTCCATGCGCGACGCAGACCTGATTCTGGTGATGGAAAACGGCAGGATCACCGAGCGCGGCACCCACGAAGAGCTGGTGCAGAAGCGAGGCTACTACTATCAAACTTACGCCCTGCAGAACGGCCTTGATTCCGGGGAGGTGAAGTAAGATGGCACGCAACAAGTTTGACGTGGACGAGCGGCTGGAATCGCCCTTCAGTCTCAGGCACCTCAAGCGGGCGGGCAAGTATATCGGCCGCCACAAGGGCCGGATGATTCTGGCGCTGATCCTTTCCGCGCTGGCCAGCATAGCGTCGCTGTTTATCCCCAAGGTTACCGAGCAGGTGCTGGACGTGGCCGTCCCCAACAGGGACGTGCAGATGATCGTTCAGCTGGCTGTGATGGTGGTGGGCGTGATCCTGCTGGGTATTGTGTTCAACACCCTGCGCTCCCGCATCATGGTGCATGTGAGCCAGAGCATCATTTTCGATATCCGCCGCGATCTGTTCGCCCATCTGCAGAAGCTGCCCTTCAGCTACTATGACAGCCGTCCGGCAGGCAAGATTCTGGTGCGCGTGATCAATTACGTCAACTCCGTGTCGGATATTCTGTCCAACGGCATCATCAACATGCTGCTGGAGATCATCAACCTGATCTTCATTGTGGTATTCATGTACTCCACCAACGCCATGCTGGCCACCATCACCCTGTCTGGCCTGCCGGTGTTCGTGCTGATCATCTACATCCTCAAGCCCCGCCAGCGCAAGGCGTGGCAGCAGCAGAGCAACAAGAACTCTAACTATAACGCCTATCTGGCCGAATCCATCGACGGCGTGCGCGTCAGCCAGCTGTTTGTGCGCCAGGAGGTGAACATCGGCATCATGAAGCGGCTGGCGGAGGCCTGCCGCAAGGCGTGGATCCGCGCCATCTACATCAGCAACGCCGTGTGGCTCTCCAGCGAGACCCTCACCCAGATTGTACTGACGCTGATGTATATCGCAGGCGTCTACTGGATGGGCGCCGGTACCATGGTCAGCTTCGGCGTGATCCTTGCCATGGGCCAGTATGTGCGCCGCTTCTGGCAGCCCATTACCAATCTGGCGAACATCTACAACAACTTCGTCAACAACATCGCCTATCTGGAGCGCATCTTTGAGACCATGGACGAGCCTGTGGTGGTGGATGATATCCCCGGCGCGGAGGATCTGCCCGAGCTGGACGGCGAGGTCGCCTTCGAGGACGTGACCTTCGGCTACGAGGAAGGTCAGGTAGTGCTGGAGCATATGGATCTGCATGTGAAGGCCGGTGAAAGCATTGCGCTGGTGGGCCCCACGGGCGCGGGCAAGAGCACGGTGATCAACCTGCTGTGCCGCTTCTACAATCTCAACGGCGGCAGAATCCTGCTCCACGGCAAGGACGGCTCCTCCCATGATATCAGCAAGACCACGCTGCACAGCCTGCGCAGCCAGCTGGGCATCATGCTGCAGGACAGCTTTATCTTTGCCGGAACGCTGATGGACAACATCCGCTACGGCCGGCTGGACGCTACTGACGAAGAGGTGCAGGAGGCGGCCCGGCGCGTCCGCGCGGATGCGTTCATCTCCCAGCTTAAGGATGGCTATGCCACGCAGGCGAAGGAGCGGGGCGGCAATCTGTCCCAGGGTCAGCGGCAGCTGGTGGCCTTTGCCCGCACGCTGCTCAGTGATCCGGCCATCCTGATCCTTGACGAGGCCACTTCCTCCATCGATACCCAGACGGAGAAGCTGCTGCAGGAGGGCATTCAGGAGATGCTCAAGGGCCGCACGAGCTTCATCATCGCTCACCGCCTGTCTACCATCAAGAACTGCGACCGGATCCTGTACATCGGCAACCGGGGGATCATGGAGCAGGGCAGCCACGAGGAGCTGATGGCGAAGAAGGGGCTGTACTGGCAGCTGTATACCACGCAGGCAGGGGAAACGGCCTGATACGGACAAAAAAAGAAGCAGTCGTATGACTGCTTCTTTTTTGTCTTAATCATCCAGATAATGCCGGATCACGGTCTGGGTGCCGTTTTCGCCATAGCCGTCCTGCTCCAGCTGGCGGTAGATCTCCCGCACCGTGCGCAGAATGTCCAGCTCCAACCCCCTGGCGGAGGCTTCCTCATAGGCGATGGACATATCCTTGATGAAATGCTTGATGAAGAAGCCCGGCGCATAGTCGCCTCTGGCCATCTTCGGGCCGAGATTCTTCAGCTGCCAGCTGGAGGCTGCGCCGCCGCTGATGGTCTGGATCATCACGTCGGGATCCACGCCCATGGCCCTGGTGTAGGCTACGGCCTCGCACACGCCGGATACCGCGCCCGCGATGGCGATCTGGTTGGCCATCTTCACATGCTGGCCGCTGCCGGCAGGGCCTTCGTGGATGATGGACGCGCCCATGGCCTCAAACAGCGGCATGCAGGCGTCGAAGGCTTCCTTGTCGCCGCCCACCATGATGGCCAGCGTGCCGTTGCGCGCGCCCACGTCTCCGCCGGAGACGGGCGCGTCCAGCGCGTGCAGGCCCTTTTCATGGGCTTCCTGCCAGATGCGCTGGGACAGCTTGGGGCTGGTGGTGGTCATGTCGATGAGGTACGCGCCGGGCCGGGCGTTGGCAATCACGCCGCCCTCGCCGAAGTAGACCTCCTCCACGTCGCTGGGATACCCCACGATGGTGATTACCGCGTCCCTGCCTGCGGCGCACTGGGCGACGCTGTCGCACCAGACGAAGCCCTCGTCGATCAGCTCCTGGGCTTTTGCCTTGGTGCGGCTGTAGATAAATACCTCAAAGCCGTGCTTGCGGAGATTCCGTGCCATGGATTTGCCCATGACGCCGATGCCGATAAAGCCTACCGTTTTCATAAGCCATTCCTCCGTTTTCTGATCAGAGCGGCAGATCCTCCCGGGTTTCCGGGTCGTAGACTACCGTATCGCTGTAGTGCCACCATTCGTCAAAGTAGGGCTTGAAGCCGGATTCCGTCATCACGTCCTCCAGCAGCTTTGCGTTGCGGGCGGCCCCGGGATCCTTCACATCGGAGTAATCCCGGTTTGCCAGAGAGGAGAAGCAGTCGAACTCCGTGGGCATGGGAAGCTCCCGGCCCTGCGCATCGGCAAGGGTCACGTCCACCGCGTTGCCCCGGCTGTGGCTGGAGAAGCCCTTGTGGGGATTGGCCACATAGGTGCTGTTGGGGCATACCTCCCACAGGCGGAACTGGGCGGACACGGGACGGAAGGCGTCCCAGATCTTCAGCTGCAGCCCCATCTGCCGCAGCCGAGATTGCGCTGCAGCCAGCTTCATTGCCGTGCCCCTGCGCAGATAAGCATCATGGAAGGTGTAAATAGTCTGTCCTGTAAAATTGTCCGGGCCTGCGTAGCGCAGATCCACCAGCACCTCCGGGATCAGCTCCCGTACCCTTACCAGATCGTGATCCTGCATGGACGCATCCTCCCTTTGATCTTCGCAGAGAAGCTCCGCCAGCTCCTGCCAGTCGAAGCCCTCGTATTCAAAGTGACGGCAGCCTTCGGGCGCCTTTAGCGGATGCAGCGCCGGGTCGGCCTCCGCCTGATGATCAGGCGTCAGGTTCGTGTGCATGTACAGCGTGGCAAGCCCTGCTGCCTGCGCGCCGGCGACGTCCGTTGCCCGGTCGTTGCCGATCATCAGACAGGCGGCCGGATTCAGCCCCTGCTCCTCCAGCAGCGCACGGAAGAAGCGGATATCCGGCTTGCGGCACTGATAGTCCGAGGAGATGTAAATCCCGTCCAGCTGATCTCCCAGCCCCAGATGCCGCAGTTCATAGGCGGTGAATACCCGCTGGGCGTTGCTCAGAAGCCACAGCCGATAGCCCTTCTCCCGAAGCCGGGCCAGCGCCTCCAGCGCATGGGGGTACAGCCGCAGGTATTCGATGGACTGGATGCGGAACAGCTGCGCCGCGTTCACGCCCAGCGCATCGGCGTTTTCCGTTACGCCCCGGGCGACGAACAGCTCCGTCATGATCTGCTCAAAGGGGATATCCGGGAAGCATTCGTAGCTCTGTCCGGCTTTGGCTTCACGGGCGCGCAGAGCCGCCTCAAAGGCGGACTTCAGCGCATCGCCGGTATAGTGAGCGCCGTAGAAGCCGAAGTACAGGGCGGTCTTCTCCCATACGGCGGCGTTCTCCTCTGTGTGGATGTCCACCAGCGTGCCGTACAGGTCAAAAATCAGGTCGGTGTAGCGCATGATTCCTCCGGTATGGGGATTATTTGGCGGCGGGCCGCTCCTGAGCCTTGTCGGCCTCGGCGGCATTCTTTCGGGCAGCGGCCTTGTCGGCAGCCATCTCTTCCACGGTCTTGGTGTGCAGCCGGGCTGCCCCCTCGGTCACGATGGGCGGAATCAGCGTGCCTTCGGCTTCGGCCTTTGCCCAGCGCTCCTTGGCACGGGCGATTTCCTCCGCATACTGGGGCAGCCACTTTTCCTGAGCGATAAGCATCTCGTCTACCATCTGCCAGATTTCCTCGGTATTGCACACCGCGCCCACCAGCGGATCCATCATCATGGCCTGACGAAGCAGGTTGATATCCGCATGCGCGCCGGCTTCCACCGCCAGGCGCTGCACAGTGATGTTGCTCATGCAGCAGGCGGCGCAGCCCAGGGGCAGATCGCCCAGAATGGGGATGTTCACGCCGTGGGTATCTACAAAGCCGGGTACCTCCACCACGCAGTCGTCGGGCAGGTTGGTGATGCAGCCGTTGTTGACCACGTTAAAGTGGCCCCGGTATACCCTGCCGGTTTCGATGGATTCGATGATGTAGCTGCCGTGCTCCTGCCCGCGCTTTTCGTAAACGTATTCCTTCGGGGGCTCCTTGAGCCAGTTGGGGAAGTCGGTCTCGAACCAGTTGCGGCCCTCGGTGCATACGCGCAGATAGCCGCCGGTTTCGCCGTTGATCCAGGTGCCCAGATCGATCCACTTCATAATTTCGCCCGTGCGCTTGCGGTACCACGGCACATACTCGGACAGATGGCCGTTGCTCTCGGTGGAGAAGTAGCCAAAGCGCTTCATCATGTCGATGCGCACCTTCTCGGTCTTTGCGATCTCCGGATCAGCCTCCAGCGCGGCCAGCAGCTTGCCGTTCAGCTCCTCGCCGTTATGCTTCACAGACAGATACCACGTCATGTGGTTGATGCCCGCGCAGATGATATCGATATCCTTCTGCTCATAGCCCAGCGCCCTGGCGATCAGCTTATGACCGCCCTGCACGCCGTGGCACAGGCCGATGGTCTTCACCCCGCCGTACTTGTTGCAGTACCAGGTGACCATGGCGTTGGGATTGGTGTAGTTGAGCAGGATGCAGCCGGGCAGGGCAGCCTCCCGGATATCGCGGCACAGGCCTTCCAGCATGGCGATGTCGCGCTGGGCGTACATGACGCCGCCTGCGCACAGGGTATCGCCCACACACTGATCCACGCCGTACTTCAGGGGGATGTTTACGTCGGTTTCAAAGGCCTCCAACAGGCCGATGCGCGCGCAGTCGATGACGTACTTGGCGCCGGTCACCGCCTCGCGCTGATTCATCGTCGCCTGAATCCTGATGTTCAGGCCGTTGGCCTCGACGTCGCGCTGGCACAGCTGATACACCATGTCCAGATTACGCTGATTGATATCCATGAAGGCGACCTCGATATTCTGCAGCTCCGGCACGGAGAGAATATCGGTCAGCAGTCCGCGGGTAAAGCCGATGGAGCCCGCGCCGATAAAGGCGATCTTGAACTTGGCCATGTAGAAGCACTCCTTTCATTGGTGACGGGGGTAAGAGGGATGATCTGTTTTTATCATAGCAAATCTTTTCCCTGACGGAGGAATAGATTGCTGAAGATTCAGGGGGAAATGTCACATATTCCATCATAAACGTATCAGCCGAGGGCGAACATCTGCTGGCGCTGCCGCTCCTTCATGGCTTTGCGGTATTGCTGGGGAGATTGCCCTTCAATGCTGGTGAAAACGCGGGTAAAGTGCTGGCGGGAATTGAAGCCTGTGGCCATGGCCACGTCGATGACTGCATCGTCGGTGCGGGTCAACAGGAGTTTGCTGCGCTCAATGCGCAAGCGGTTAAGGCAGTCGATGATTGTCATGCCCTGCACCTGGTGAAACAGCTTCTGCAGATAGGAAGCGGAGATGCCGATCTGGCGGGCAAGATCTTCCACGCGGATGGTTTCATCCAAACGCTCGGTGAGAATCTGAACGGCCTGACGAATGTAGATCAGTGAGCTGGCGGCTGTGTTGGCAGCGTGGAGGGATTGGGCGCAGGCCAGCAGAAGTTGTCCCATGCGCACATCCTGCAGGGGCTTTTCGTCCTCCCGCAGGCGGGTAAAGTTGTCGACGATGGTGGATAACGCGGCGTGCAGTGCGCCGTCGGAGTCTACGCCACACAGAAAGGCGCGCCGGGCATCCAGCCACCAGCGCATGGCTTCCGAGGCCTGGTAGAGTGTGCTCAGGGACAGCATGGAGATCTCGTCTGCGTGGATGCTGAACTCGGCATTGACCATGTAGCTGCTTTCCTCCACCTCCAGCGCATGCACCACGCCGGCGTCAATGAAGATGAATTCACCCACGCTCAGGCGGATGGTCTGCTGCGCACCCGCAGACGTGGCGTACAGGTGAATGCGGCATTTCCCCTTGAGGACATACATGATCTCCGCCTGCTGATGGCAATGGGGTGTCATGCGGTAGGCCGTCCATGTGCGGGAGTAGCAGGCCTCCACAGCGGGCCAGGAGCGGCGCTGGAGAACGGCTGGATCGGCAAAGCGGCAGAACATGGCGTACCTCCTGAAAACGGGTTGTATATCAATTCGATGCGCATGTCACATATTCCCTTCTCCCGTGAAAACTTCCGGTGAAAGCAGTTTTGTTCCCATTGATGCGCAGCCTTGACAAAAACAGAACAGTATGTTATATTGTCTGTGGTTAGAATAAACTAACTGAATCCGCGCCGAATACTTACGGCGTTTTCTTTCAAAGATGAGTTAGAGAAAACTAACACATAGATCCGAAATGCGACGGGAAGAATGCAGGGAACAGGAGGTACGGGTATGCCTGAAGAACTGATGATCCGCCACTGTGCGCCCACCATGGCCTGTATGAAGACGGGCAGCCTGTTTTCCTGTCCCTTTGAGAGCCGCGAGGTCATGAACCGGGAGATGCGGGAGATGAACCGCCGCCTCCGGGAGCGGGGGCTGCGGGTGATGCCGCTGCGCTTCCGGAACGGAACGGCGCTGGTATATGCATACCGCCCCGGGCAGCTGGAAAGGGATCTGAATCAGGAGGATGCGGCGAGGCTGCTGGCGAGGCAGGGCTACGGCTGTCCCTGCGAGGCGAAGTGTGTCCGCCGCCTGACAGAGCGGCTTTGTGCAGGCGGGGAGTTTCCCCATGAGATCGGGCTGTTTCTGGGCTATCCGCCGGAGGACGTGGAGGGCTTTATGAACCGCCGGGAGGACGTGAAGCTCTGCGGTGCGTGGAAGGTTTATGGCGATGCGGAGGCCGCGCAGCGGTTGTTTGACCGCTATAAGAAGTGCACCAGCGTGTATCTGGAAAAATGGAAGGAAGGCTTCTCTATTGAGCGGCTGACGGTGAAAAGAGCATCCAACTGAAAAGAGCCCCTTTGTCAGATCCAAACGCCTGATAAAGGGGCCGTTTTTTTATTTGCCCAGAGACTTCAGGTAGGCTTTCTGCTTGCTGTCCTCCGCCAGCTGCATGATCTCGATATCCCGACCGTCGGGATCCTTGATCCACGCCTGATAGTTGCCGTCCTTGCCCTTGCTAACGGGACGGACGATGGCTACGCCCTTCTGCTCCAGATCGCGTACGGCTGCGGCGCAGTCCTCCACCTCAAGGCACAGGTGCAGATAGCCGCCGCCTGCGGGATCTTCCTCACCCACGGGATGGAACAGCTCAATGAAGCGTCCGTCCGGGGTGCCAAGGTACTCAATCCACGGCTCGCCCTGCTTGCCGGGAATGCTGAACAGGTGCGGGAACTCCAGCGCACGGACGTAGAAATCCAGCGCGGCTTCCATGTTCCGGGTACGGTAGGCCAGATGTGCGACACGGTACTGCATGGTACGACCTCCTCAATCACGGATCCTGATGAAGAATGGAATCTTTTACCAATATTATAGAGCGTTGGGAAGGAAAGTCAATGCAGGAATTCAGTTTGCCTCTTGGAAAGCATCGGGCTCTGGGGTATAATGGATGCATCCCATACGAAAGAGGAAAGCTGTATGAAAAAGCTGACGGCGTTTTTCCGCCGGGAAATCGTCTTTACCGTGGCGCTGATTGCAGCGCTTGCGTCCTTCCTGCTGGCTGCGCCGGGACGGCACACGGTGGAGGGCATTGATACCACCACCCTGCTGATGCTCTTTACCCTGATGACGGTGATCGCCGGTCTCAAGCGGGTGGGGCTGTTCGACCTGCTGGGGCGGATCGTCACCGCGCGGATCAGAACCCTGCGCGCGCTGGCGGCGGCGCTGACGCTGGTGTGCTTCTTCCTTGCCATGGTCGCCACCAACGACGTGGCGCTGATCACTCTCGTGCCCTTTACGCTGATGCTGATGCAGGGGGCGGGTAAGCGGGACGTGATCCTCACCGTGGTGCTGGAGACCATCGCGGCCAATCTGGGCAGCATGGTCACGCCCATCGGCAATCCGCAGAACCTGTACCTGTATTCTTCGGGACTCCTCACGCTGGCGGATTTTCCGCGCCTGACCTGGCCCTATGCGCTGCTGAGCCTGATCCTGCTTCTGGCGGGCGCGCTGCTGGTATCCCGGGGAGAGACGCGGGAGACCGGCGGCGAAGCCCGGCTGGAGGGCGGCGTGCGGCTGTGGGTGTACGCTGCACTGGGTGCGGCGGCGATTCTGGCCGTGGCGAAAGTGATCCCGGCGTGGCTGGCGGCGGTGATCGTGCTGGCTGGCGCGCTGGTTTTTGACCGGGGCGTGCTGCGTCAGGTGGATTTTGTGCTGCTGGGCACGTTTGTGTGCTTCTTCGTGTTTGTGGCGTCCATCAAGGAATGCCAGCCGGTGAAAAGCTGGCTGGAGGGTCTGATGGCTTCGTCGCCGCTGCTGGTGTCGCTGGCCGCCAGTCAGGTGATCAGCAACGTGCCCGCCTGCCTTCTGTTGTCTCCCTTTACCACGGATATTCCTGCGCTGATGCTGGGCGTGAATCTGGGCGGTCTGGGTACGCTGGTGGCCAGTCTGGCGAGCCTGATTTCCTTCAAGCTCTACGGCGCGTCCGAGGGCTCAGCGAAGGGCGCGTTCATGCTCTGGTTCACCGTGCTGAACCTGCTGGCGCTTGCCGCGCTGCTGGCGCTGGCGGCGGCGATTGGGCAAATTTGAAGTTTCAGCGGAGGCTACTTGCAAAAAAATGCAATTAGCGGTTTTTCGGCTTGCAAAATTCCCTGCAATCTCGTATAATGTTACCTGCGTTCCTGAAGATTTTGAAGGTTATGAACGCCAAGGAAGGTAGAGTTATGCAGGAAATGCAGGATATGATCGAACGGCTGAATCAATCCGGCAAGCGCCTGAGCAAGGGCCACCGCCGGATTGCACAGTATATTGTGGAGCATTATGACAAGGCCGTATTCATGACGGCCAGCCGTCTGGGCGAGAGCGTGGGCGTGAGCGAATCCACGGTTGTGCGCTTTGCCTCCGCGCTGGGATACGAGGGCTATCCCCAGCTGCAGCGGTCGCTGCAGGAGCTGGTGAGTCACCGCTTGACTGCCAACCAGCGCTTTGAGATGGCCAATGAGATCGACCCTCATGCGGCGCTGAGCTTCGTGCTCAAGAGCGATATGCAGAACCTGCGCAACACGCTGGACAATATCGACAACGAAGTGTTCGAGGAAGTGGTGCAGCGCCTGCTCAAGGCCAAGCACATCTATGTGATGGGCCTGCGCTCCGCCGCTCCTCTGGCACAGTTCATGGGCTATTATCTCAACTATATCTTTGACGACGTGCACCTGGTGTCCTCCGGCGCGACGGACGTGTTTGAGGAGATCTCCAAGCTGCACGGCGGGGACGTACTGATCGGCATTTCCTTCCCGCGCTATTCTACCCGTACGCTGGAGGCCATGCGCTTTGCCAAGCGCTGCGGCGCGCAGGTGGTGGCCATCACCGACGGCCCCATGTCTCCCCTGACCGAGATTGCGGATTCCACCCTCACCGCCCGCACGGACATGGCTTCCTTTGTGGACTCGCTGGCCGCGCCCCTGTCGGTGATCAACGCGCTGCTGGTGGCGCTGGGCCTGCACCGCAAGGAAGCTCTGACCCAGCATTTCCGTCAGCTGGAGGCCATCTGGACCACCTACGAGGTTTATCTGGAGGATGAAAAGCATCATGCGTAAGGTCATCGTCATCGGCGGCGGCGCAGGCGGCATGATGGCCGCCATCTACGCTGCAAGGGCGGGGGCGGACGTCACGCTGCTGGAGCGCAACGAGAAGCTGGGCAAAAAGGTCTACATCACCGGCAAGGGCCGCTGCAACGTGACCAACGACTGCACTATCGATGAGTTTCTGCGGGAGGTGCCCCGGAATCCGCGGTTTCTGTACAGTGCATTGAGCTTCCTGAACCCTCAGGGGGTGATGGAGCTGCTGGAGGACGAGGGCTGCCCTGTGGTAACCCAGCGCGGACGGCGCGTGTTCCCCGCTACGGAGAAGTCCAGCGACGTGATCCGCACCCTGAGCCGCACGCTTTCCGCGGCAGGGGTGGATATCCGCCTGAACAGCCGGGTGAAGGCTGTCAATCAGCAGGACGGCGCAGTCAGCGGCGTGACGCTGATGAGCGGCGAAACGCTGCAGGCTGACGCGGTCATCCTCGCCACCGGCGGCAAGAGCTATCCCATGACCGGCTCCAGCGGCGACGGCTATGCCTTCGCCATGGCGGCGGGGCATACGGTGATCCCGGCCTCTGCGGTGCTTTCCGCCATTGAGACGGCGGCGGAATGGCCCAAAAGGCTGCAGGGCCTGTCGCTGAAAAACGTGACCCTCACCCTCAAAAAGGGCAAGAAAACCCTGTATACCGAGCTGGGCGAGATGCTGTTCACTCATTTCGGCATTTCCGGCCCGCTGACCCTGACCATGAGCTGCCATCTGCCGGATAATCTGGCGGACGCGCAGGTCACGCTGGATCTGAAGCCCGGCCTTGATATGCAGCAGCTGGACGCACGGCTGCAGCGGGAGTTTGAATCCCAGCCCCGCAAGCAGCTGCTGAACGTACTGCCCTCCCTGCTGCCCGGCAGGATGGCGGAGGAATTCCCGGCCATCTGCGGCGTGGACGGCGGCAAGCAGTGCTGCCAGGTGACCCGCGAGGAGCGGGAGAAGCTGTGTCAGGCGCTGAAGGCGCTGCCTATTGCGCTGAGCAGGCTGCGTCCGCTGGACGAAGCCATCGTCACCCGCGGCGGCGTGGCGGTGAAGGAAATCAACCCTGCCACCATGGAGAGCAAGCTCCTGCCGGGGCTGTACTTCGCCGGCGAGGTGATGGACGTGGACGCCCACACCGGCGGCTATAATCTGCAGATTGCCTGGTCCACCGGCGCGCTGGCAGGACAGGCTGCGGCGGAGGAGCCGATCAGCTGGTAAGGCTGGCTGTTCAAGCTTGCCGCCGGCAGACTGTATTCGTATCCGACGGCTTTGCCGGCGGGGCGGGTCGTTTTCCGACAGGAAAACATACCTTACAGGCCTGAACGGCCGGGAGGGCGACTGAGCCCGACCAGTGAAGGGCTGCAGAACTCAACGAAATGACTTTGGCATTTCGTTGAAGCGGTCCACCGGCGCGCTGGCAGGACAGGCTGCGGCGGAGGAGCCGATCAGCTGGTAAGGCGGGCTGTTCAAGCTTGCCGTCGGCAGACTGTATTCGTATCCGACGGCTTTGCAGAGGAGCCGTTTGTATTCTGATTTGATTATACATTGAGGAGTAGATACTTTTGAATTTCATTGTGGTTGACCTGGAGTGGAACCAGCCGCTGTCCTATGACAGCAGCGTGTACCGTCAGGTGGGCGACCGGCTGATCTTTGAGATGATCCAGATCGGCGCGGTGAAGCTGGACGAGCATTATCAGGTGATCGACAGCATATCCATTCCCATCAGGCCCGTGCATTATGTGAAGATTCATCCCCGCATTCGCCGCATGACCCAGCTGGGTGCGGAGGAGCTGGCGGACGCGCCGGAGTTTCTGGAGGCGATGGATCAATTCGCGGCGTGGTGCGGCGATGATTATGTGCTGCTGACCTGGGGCTGCGACGACGTGAGCGTACTGAAGCAGAACATGGATTTCTTCGGCTGCGAGGTGGAGCTGCCTCCGCTGTGCGATATCCAGCGCCTGTTTGCCGACGTCAACGGTACAAAGGAGCGCAAGGGTCTGAAGGTGGCCATGGAGATGCTGGACATCCAGCCCGACGCAGACCGCTACTTCCACAATGCCCTGCACGACGCCTACTATACCGCGCTGGTGTTCGGCAAGCTGCCGGATCCCGCCGCGGTGCTGAAGTATCCGCAGGAGCCCAAGTCGCTGATTCATCCCCGCAAGCACGCCAGGGGCAAGGACAAGGGCGAGAGCTATGACAGCCTGACCGCTGCGCTGGAGAGCGAAGCGGCCCGTCAGCCCCGCTGCCCCGTCTGCGGCAAGAAGACGAAGGTGGAGGACGGCGGCTACGTCAAGCAGAGCGGAGACAAGTATATTGGCCTGTCCGCCTGCCCGCATCATGGCAATCTGCTGATCCGTCTGCGCTTCAAGCCCACGGACGACGGCAAGCGCCTGATGATCATGAGCGTGTCCAAGGCCACCGCCGCCAACCGCGCTTATGTGCATACCAAGAGGATCCAGATGGAGGAGAAGGCGGCGAAGTATCTGGCTGAGCACGGGAGCCTTCCGGATCCCGATGAAGAGCTGATGAACGCCGACCGCTCCAGCATGCCCTTTGAGGACTGATTTTTTCATGGAGGGGCTTATGACAATTACCTGTGGCAAGCAGACCCTGCTGATTCCCGACGGTACGACGGCGGAGGAATGTCTCCGGGCCCTGTCTGCCTATCCTCCGGGTACTGTGGCTGCGCTGGTAAACGGCGCTGTCGCCGAATTGAATGCCTCTGTGCGCAGCGATGCTACGCTGACTCCGCTGACCCCTTCCGACGAGGAGGGGCGGCGGGTGTATGAGCGGTCGCTGCGCTTTGTGCTTTTATTGGCGCTTCGGTCGCTGTATCCGGGGCGGCAGGTGCGCATTGAATACTCTGCGGGGCCGGGTGTGTTCATCCGTCTGCCAGGGATCGACATGGACGAAACGATGGTGGCCGCCGTGGAGGCGGAGATGCGCCGCATCACCCTTGCGGATATGCCCTTTGTGATGCAGCGCTGGCAGAAGGAAGACGCTATCGCTTATTTTGAGCAGGACGGTCAGACGGACAAGGTGGAGCTGCTGCGCCGCCGTCCCTTTGACTACTTCAACATGTACTGCTGCGACGGCATGTGGGAGTATTTTTACGGCGCGATGGCGCCCTCCACGGGCTATGTGAGCACCTTCCGGCTGCATCCTCACGCGCCGGGCTTTGTCATGCTTCTGCCTGCCTATGACGATCCTTCGGTTCCTGCATCATATGTGCACCGCCCCAAGCATCTGGCGGTGTTCAGCCAGTCGGCGCGCTGGTGTGAGATACTGGGCGTGGTCAACGCGGCAGATCTGGCGAATATGATGGAGCGGCGGCGCATGCGGGCGTTCATCCGCGTTAATGAGGCGCTGCACGATCAGGCTATCGGCGACATTGCCCGTCAGATAGCCGCCCGCGGCAAGCGGATCATTCTGGTAGCCGGCCCGTCCTCCAGCGGCAAGACTACCTTTGCGGGGCGGCTGGGCGTGCATCTGACGGTGCTGGGCCGCCGTCCGGTGCAGATCAGTCTGGATAACTACTACCGTAACAGGTGCGATCTGCCCCTTGAGCCGGACGGCACGGTGGATCTGGAGGCGCTGCACACCATTGATGTGGCGCTGCTGCAGGAGCATCTCAGGCGGCTGCTGGACGGCGAAGAGGTAGAGATTCCGCGCTTCGACTTCTGCACCGCCATGCGCAAGCCCAGGGGCGTGCCGCTGAAGCTGGAGCCGGGGCAGCCGGTGATCATTGAAGGCATTCATGGCCTGAACCCTGCGCTGAGCGATCATCTGCCGCAGGCGGTGATCCACCGTGTCTTTGTCAGCGCGCTGACGTGCATCAATCTGGACGATCACAACCGTATCCGCACCACGGACGTGCGTCTGCTGCGGCGGATTGTGCGGGATCATCAGTTCCGCGGCACTACGCCGGAGAATACCATGAAGATGTGGCCCAGCGTGCGCCGGGGCGAGGAAAAGTGGATTTTCCCCTATCAGGAGCTGGCGGACAGCGTGTTCAATACCGCGCTGCATTACGAGCTGCCGGTGCTCAAGCGTTTCGCCTTCGCGCTCCTGCAGCAGATTCAGCCCGGCACCCCGGAGGACGTGCTTTCCCAGCGGCTGCGCAAGGTGCTGCACTACTTCCCTGAAATTTCTGACGACATGCTGGACGAGATCCCGCCCCTCAGCCTGCTGCGCGAGTTCATCGGCGGCTCGACCATGGAGAAGGAGTGAGGGGGCTCGCAAGAGGCTCTGCCTCCTGCACCTCTGCCAGAGGGCTCTGCTCTCTGGACTCCCGACAGAGACAGAGTCTCTGCATTCTTGTCAGGGCGCTGCCCTGACAACCCGCTTAAGGGTCTTCGACCCTTAAGAATCCCGTTCGGGTAGGATGTAACTTGGTATTCAGGCGCGACCGGCATAGCCGGCGCGCCATTTTGCTGGTGTCACGGCGGAGTCTTCGACTCTTTTCTTTACGGCTGCGCCGCGACGCGGGCGTGCGGCAGGTATCGCGGCAGCGTCGAAAAGGGGCGAAGCCCCCGCCGCGACGCGGAGCCTGCG
>JAFURI010000090.1 GCA_017471885.1 Clostridia bacterium
CCGAATGGGTTTCGAAAGGGACGAAGTCCCTTCGCGGGATTCCCAAGGGCAGCGCCCTTGGGCGGGTTGTCAGGGCAGAGCCCTGACCGGGAGTCCAGAGGGCAGAGCCCTCTGGCATCGCGCCTTAGTCCACGCGTTCATCGCCCCAGTAGAAGAGGGCGACGGTGCCGGGGCCGGTGTGGCTGCCGATGGTGGTGCCGATGTGGTTGATTTCCACTTTGCCGTTCAGGCGGGGGAAGCGGGCCTCGATGAGGTCGGCCACGGCGCGGGCGTCGTCGTAGCAGGCGGACTGGCTGATGTAGCACTTGCCGGAGTAGTCGGTGCCGTTTTCGGCGTGCTCGGCCATGCGATCCACGATGGCGGAAATCACCTTGCGCTTGGTGCGGATCTTCTCGCGGGGAACCAGCTTGCCCTCGTAGCTCACGTTCAGCAGGGGGCAGATGTTCAGCAGCTTGCCCACAAAGCCGGAGGCCTTGCTGACGCGGCCGCCCTTGATGAAGAAGGTCAGGTCGGAGGTGAAGAACCAATGGTGCATGTTCTTCTTGTGGGCTTCTGCCCAGGCGGTCAGCTCGTCCAGGGACATGCCCTCGTCCCGCAGGTCGGCCAGCTTATCCATCAGAAGGCCAAAGCCGGAGGATGCGGCCAGGGAGTCCACAATGTTCACCTTGCGGCCGGGGAACTTGGCCTCCAGGCTTTCCTTGGCCAGACGGGCGGAATTGTAGGTGCCGGAGATGCCGGAGGACAGCGCCAGGTGCAGCACGTCCAGCCCCTGCTCCAGAAAGGGGGTGAAGTAGGCCTCGAATTCCTCGGCATTGACCTGGGAGGTGCGGGTGTCAGCACCGTCTACCATGGCCTGATAGAACTTATCGAAGGGCATGGACTGACCCAGGTCGTCCATGTAGTCCTTGCCGTCCAGCTGGTAGTGGGCGCAGACGTAGTGGATATCGCGGCTTTCGAAATGCTCCTTGGACAGGTCAGCCGTGGAGCAGCAGCTGAGAACATAGTTGGCCATAAATGAATCCTCCTAATATGATGCCAGTTAAAAAAAGACAAATTCATTATACACCCAATTGTTCAAAAACGGAAGTCCTAAATGTGTTAAAACCGCAGAACGGTTTTTGAAAAACGGAAAGGGAGCGGCTGCTCTTGCCGCTCCCTTTGAACTTCAATGATCAGACCTTCCAGATTTCCTTGGCATACTGGGCAATGGTGCGGTCGGAGGAGAACTTGCCGGCGGAGGCTACGTTCATCAGGCACTTGCGGGCAAAGGCCAGGCTGTCCTTGTAATCCTGATTGACGCGGAGCTTGGCTTCCATGTAGGAGGCAAAGTCCTTCAGGATGAAGTAGTGATCCGGTGCGTGCCAGGAGGCACCCTCCAGCAGGGAGGTGCGCAGCTCGGCCAGCGCGCCGTCCTCATCGGGGAAGGTGCCGTCGATGAGGGCGTCCAGGCAGCGGGCAAGGAGTCTATCCTCCTTATAGATGGCCTTGGGATCGTAGGTGGCCTTGATGGCGTTGATCTCCTCAACGGTTGCGCCGAAGATGTAGTTGTTCTCCACACCGGCCTGCTCCACGATCTCCACATTGGCGCCGTCGAAGGTGCCCAGGGTCACGGCGCCATTGAGCATCAGCTTCATGTTGCCGGTGCCGCTGGCCTCGGTGCCTGCGGGGGAAATCTGCTCGGACACATCTGCGGCGGGGATGAGCTTCTCCGCCCAGGAGACGTTGTAGTTCTGCACGAAGACCACCTTGAGCTTGTCGCAGGTGTCGGGGTCTTCGTTGACCATGTCGGCGATCATGTTGATGAGGTGGATCACCGCCTTGGCGCGGTCATAGCCGGGGGCGGCCTTGGCGCCGAAGATGTAGGCGGTGGGCGTGAAATTGGGCAGCTTGCCCGCTTTGAGCTGGTAGTAGATGCCCAGGATGGACAGGGCATTCATGAACTGGCGCTTGTACTCGTGCAGGCGCTTGATCTGCACGTCGAAGATCATGCCGGGATCCAGCACCACGCCTTCCATGTGGGCGATCTCCGCGGCCAGCTGGAGCTTCTTTTCCTTCTTCACCTCCATGAAATCCCGGCAGAGGTCGTCGTTGATGAAGGGCTTGAGGTTTTCCAGCTGATACAGGTCGGTGAGGAAGCCGTCGCCGATCTTCCCGGCGATGAGGCTGGTCAGCTCCGGATTGCACAGACCTAGCCAGCGGCGCTGGGTGATGCCGTTTGTCTTGTTCTGGAAGCGCTCGGGGTAGAGGGCGTACCAGTCGGCAAAGACATCGTCCTTGAGGATCTCGGTGTGGATGGCGGCCACGCCGTTGGTGGTGTGGGTGGCGTACACGGCCAGCTGCGCCATGTGCACCTGCTTTACCCGCTTGTTCCACTGGTTCGGCCAGATGATGCAGCGGGTGGCGCTGATGGGGGCGGATTTCTCGGCCATTTCAGCCTTGAAGCGCAGGTCGATCTTCTTGATGATGTCCACGATCTCCGGGCAAACGGAGGCCAGCAGGGGCAGATCCCACTTCTCCAGGGCTTCCTGCATCACGGTGTGGTTGGTGTAGGAGCAGGTGTCGCGGGCGATGAGGAAGGCTTCCTCGAAGGTGAGACCGTCGGCCATGAGCAGGCGGATGATCTCCGGGATGGCCATGACGGGGTGGGTATCGTTGAGCTGCACGGCGTGCTCGGCGGCGAAGAAGGAATAATCGCTGCCGTGGCGTGCCTTGTAGGCGCGGAACAGATCCTGCATGGAGGCGCTGACCAGCACGTACTGCTGCTTTACGCGCAGCTGCTTGCCCTCCCGGCGGGAATCGTTGGGGTAGAGGAACTTGGTGATGTCCTCGGCCTTGTTCTTGTCAGCGGCTGCCTGGGCGTACTTCTGCTGGTTGAACAGGGGGAAGTCGATCTCGCGGAGGCTTTCGCATTGCCACAGGCGCAGGGTGCCGATGTTCTCAGCCCCGTAGCCGATGATGGGCATATCGTAGGGCACGGCCAGCACGTCGCCGGACTTCATGGGAACCACCACAGCCTGATCCTGGCGGCGGATGCTCCAGGGATCGCCGAACTTCGACCAGTCGTCGGGTTCCTCGTGCTGGCGGCCGTCCACAAAGCTCTGCTTGAACAGGCCGTAGCGGTAGCGCAGGCCATAGCCGGTGAGGGGCACGTTGTGGGTCACGGCGCTGTCCAGGAAGCAGGCGGCCAGGCGGCCAAGACCGCCGTTGCCGAAGGCGTCGTCCTCGATGTCTTCCATAACGGCCAGGTCAACACCGCGCTGGGAGAGCAGGGCTTTGGCTTCCTCCAGCAGGCCAAGGCAATACAGGTTGTTGTACACCATGCGGCCCATGAGGAACTCGCAGGAGAGGTAGTAGGCCTGGCGCTTGCCGGCGCGCTCTTCCTCGCACTTGACCCAGGTGGGCGCCAGCGCCTGCATGGCGGCAGCGGAAAGGGCGTTGTGCAGCTGGATGGCATTGGCCTTTTCAAGGGTGGTATGCTCCTGGGTGAGCAGGATGCTTTCGGTCAATTTGATCAGTTCGGTGGCGGTCATCATGCTTGATTCCCCCTGTGATAGGTATTGTTGAGTTCGCGCAGGTGCTTGGCGATTTCAGGCGTGGCGGCGCCGGGCAGCATACGCCACAGCCAGTTGCCGCCGATGGTGCCGGGCAGGTTCATGCGGGCGGCGCCGGGCAGGTGCAGGATGTCCTGCATGGGGAACATGGCGGTATCGGCCTTGGAGTCCAGCACGGCGCGGATAAAGGCCTCCGGGGCGTCCTCCGGCTTGTCGAAGCCCAGCACCCGCTTGGCGTGGTTCAGGGTGTTCTCGTCCTGGGTGTTCACCCAGCCCAGCACGGTGTCGTTGTCGTGGGTGCCGGTGTAGGCTACGCAGTTGGTGGCGTAGTTGGCGGGCAGGTGCGGGTTGCCGTCGTCGCCGCCAAAGGCGAAGGTCAGCACCTTCATGCCGGGATACTTCACATAGTCCAGCAGCCTGAAAACCCGGTCGGACAGGCAGCCCAGATCCTCGGCGATGATGTTGATGCCCGGCAGCTTTTTGCGGAAGGTGCGGAACAGGCTCTTGCCGGGGCCGACCACCCACTTGCCATTGCGGGCATTGGGTGCGCCATAGGGGATGGAATAGTAGTTGGCAAAGCCGATGAAGTGGTCGATGCGGATCACATCATACATCTTCGCCATGTGGCGCATGCGCTCCACCCACCAGTCATAGCCGCGCAGGCGCAGGTACGTCCAGCGGTAGAGGGGATTACCCCACAGCTGGCCATCGGCAGAGAAGTAATCCGGCGGCACGCCCGCCACCCGCTTGGGCAGGCGGTTCTTGTCCAGCTGGAACACCTCCGGGTGCGTCCAGGTATCGGCGCTGTCTTCAGCCACATAGATGGGCATATCGCCAAAGAGCTTGATGCCCAGGCCGTTGCAGTACTTCTTCAGGGCGTTCCATTGGCGCTGGAACAGGTACTGGCAGAAGATGTGGTACCGCACCTCAATGGCCAGCTGGCTGCGGTAGAACACCACGCATTCCTTGCGGCGGATGACGATATCGTGATCCGGCCACTTCGTCCACATGGCGCCGCCGAAATGGTTCTTGATGGCGGTGAACAGGGCGAAATCCTTCACCCACTCGTTCTGCTGAACGAAGTCCGCCAGTTCCTTTTCCAGCTTGCGCTCGGACTTGTCAAAGCAGCGGCGCAGGAGCATCTCCTTGTTTTCGCGCACGGCGGGGAAGTCGATCTTGTCCAGCTGGGCAGGGGAGAATTCCTCCTCCGGGGCATATTCCAGCAGGCCTTCCTCCTTCAGCTTGGCGCAGGAGATCAGCATGGGATTGCCTGCAAAAACGCTGGAGGACTGGTAGGGGGACTCGCCATAGCCGGTGGGTCCCATGGGCAGCACCTGCCACAGCTTCATGCCGCTGGCATGGAGAAAATCGGCAAAGTCATAGGCCTCCTGACCCAGGGAGCCGATGCCGCCGGGGCCGGGCAGGGAGGAGATGTGCATCAGAATACCGCTCTGGCGCATAAAGTATACGTCCTTTCAAGAGTGGATTATTTGACAGATTCACGCAGCCGCAGGGTGGCTTCCACCACCACATGGCGCGGGGCAACCTGGTGTTCCAGCATATCGGTGAGCACAAGCACGCTCTGCTCGGCCAGCTCTTCCACGGGCTGCTCCACGGTGGAGAGCCTCGGGATAAAGTATTTCCCCGTCTCGGTGCCGTCAAACCCAAAGACGCTGACATCTTCCGGCACACGCTTGCCCATATCCTGCAGGGCGCGGATCACGCCCATGGCCACAATGTCGCTCATGGTGAACACGGCGGTGGTATCGGGCTTTTCGGCAAAGAAGGCCCTGGCGCTGTCGTAGGCGCCCTTGAGGGAGAAGCGGGTCTCCACATAGCGGCTTTCATCGAAGGTGAGGCCGGCATCGTGGAAGGCGTCCTTCACGCCCTTGTAGCGCTGGGAAAGGCTGTCGCCATCGGCACGGCTGGCACCGAACACCGCCACCCTGGTGTGCCCGCGGGAGAGCAGCACACCGGCGGCTTCACGCGCCATGGCGCGGTCGTCGATGGACACGGAGGCGGCGCGGGGCAGGTTGGAATGAGCGGCATTCACGGTGGTGAACACCATGGGCAGATCCAGCCCGGAAAGCACCTGAGCGCGCTCGTCAATGCGGCTGCCCACAAAAATGAAGCCGGTGACCCGCTTCTCGTGCAAAAGGCGCAGGGCGGTCTGAAACTCGTCGGCCTTCTCGTCGATGTATTCGGTGAGGAAGGCGGCCTTGCAGTCCTTGGTGTGCTGGAGCATGGCCTCGGCCAGGGCATTGAGGAAGGGGTTCTGATGGCCGCGGATGATGATGGCCACCAGGTCGCTGTCCACCTGCTTCAGGCCGCGGGCATTGGCGTTGCCCACGAAATGGCAGGCGGCCATGACGCGTTCCACCTTCTCGCGGGTGGCCTGGTTCACATCGGGA
Source organism: Clostridia bacterium (assembly GCA_017471885.1). GTDB lineage: Bacteria > Bacillota > Clostridia > Christensenellales > Aristaeellaceae > UBA11524. Next base: position 5,963 of record JAFURI010000090.1, read on the forward strand.
CGGTGGTTCAGCACGCGGCTCACCGTGGTCACGCTGACGCCCGCCTCCCGCGCGATATCCTTAATGGTATATATTTTCATGGGGATGCCTCCTGTTGTGGGGCTTGGTAACGTTTTCAGTCGGGTTAAGGATAGCATAATCCCGGAGTGAAGTCAAGCATAAATCAAAACAGAACGAAAGGCGGCGATTTGCACTTTGCGGGAAGTGTGGTATAATAGTGCAAAACCATGCAAGGAGGGAGCAGCGTGTCCGAGGAGAAAACCGTGTCCAAGCCCATGCAGCTGTGGAACAATGCGCTGAAGGCCGTGAAGGGCGATTCCACCGCCCAGCTGGTGGAGCAGTTCACCGCCGAAATGACGCTGGTGGCTGAGGGACTGTGTGAGGATCAGGCACGGCTGCGCCAGAGCGTGGAGGAACTGCGCCGGGAGGACGACCGCACCGCCCAGCGGCTGGCGAGCGAGGTGCAGGCGCTGGAGAGCGCCATCCGCGAGAACCAGCGGGACACCGACCAGCGCCTGGAGGACATGAGCCGCCGCCTGGCCGCCATGGAGAGCAAGGCAAGCAGCCGCCAGAAGAAGCACCTGGGGCTGGTGCAGCAGCTGACGATATTGGTGTCCATCGCCTGCGGCACCTGGCTGCTGGTGACCATACTGAATCTTTTCGCCCGATAAGCAGGAGGAAGCATGAAGACCTACGCTGAGATCGTGCAGGAATACAAAAAACGCCAGCGGGACACGGTGGTGGATACCATCGCCACCGGGCTTACGTATGTGGATGAGCTGGCCATTGATACCGGCCTGCTGGAGGAAACCGGGCTGCTGGCTGAATTGAGCGGATCGGTATGCACTGCGCTGCCCTTCGTGATGATCGCCGCCACCGAAGGAACCAAGGTGCTGCTGGGACGCAAGCCTGGCATGACCGGGCTGAAGGACGGCGCTTTCCGCATGGCCAAGACCGGCGCGGCCATGGGCGTGGGCAGCGCTGTGGCGGGCGCTGCGGGCTTCTGGGCGGCGATCCCCGTGACCATGGGCGTGCGGGCGCTGTTTGACAGGTATCGCTCCAAGGCACTCACCGGGCTGCGGGTGCAGGGGCGCATCAGCCGCCTGAAGGAGCTGAATGCGTTTTTGCGCAAGGAGGATGCGGTGACAACGGCTGCGCCAGAATATGGTGAGGCCGTCGAGGCCGTGGCAGTTGTTGAATAAAAAAGTGCAACAAAATAAGGGAGAGGCGCAACCTCTTCCTTTTTGCTTGATCAAAAAAAGCAGCTTTCCACCTCATCCGGCCTCACGGCCACCTTCCCCTCAAGGGGAAGGCTTTTGCATGGCCATGCACCATGGCTTCCCTTTGAGGGGAAGCTGTCCCGAAGGGACTGATGAGGTGGAAAGCTGCATGGTCTGCCCAGTAACTTTGCTGAGCATATTGGTTCACTTAGTTTTGTGCCGCGCTCTCCAGGTGTTCCCTTGCCGCCACAGCATTATCCGGCACGGTGTTTTCCAGGGTCATGGGCAGGCCGGGGTGCGCCTGGGCAAAGGCCAGCAGGCGGGTGTAGTCCATCAGGCCGGTGCCGCAGGCCATGGACTTCACATCCTCCGCGCCTTCCACGGGCTGGTAGTCCTTCATGTGCAGGATGCGGATGCGGTCGCCGAAGAGTTCGATGGACTGAGCCACCAGTTCATCCATGCGGGTGTGGTTGTGCATATTCAGCAGGTTCACCGTGTCCAGGATGATCTGCAAATGGGGAGAATCGATGGCGTCCAGCACCTTCTTCGCCCGCTCGGGAGTGGAGACGATATGGCGGCACACCGGCTCGATGGCGATGACCGCGCCCACCTCTTCGGCATAGTCCACCACGGGGCGCAGGCGCTCGATGAAGAGCTGCAGGGCTTCCTCGGTGAAGCACTCCGGGCAGGTCTTGTAGCCGGCATTGGGGGCGCCGGTCTCGGTGCCCACCACGGTGGCGCCGATGGCTTTGGCAAAGCGCAGGTGGGCCTTGTAGCATTCCACGGTGTTGGCCAGTGCGGCCTCATCGGGGGTGGCCAGGTTCAGGTAGCAGCCCAGCACGGCGCATTCCATCTCATATTTGGCCAGCAGGCCGCGCACGGTGTTGGCCAGCTCGTCGGTCATCAGGGCGGGGGCGTCCTTCATGGAGAAGCCGGGGATGGTCTTGCTCAGGGCGATATGGGCGCAGCGGAAGCCCTGGGCGTGGGCGCTGCGCAGATGCTCTTCCAGATTGGAGCCAGTGGTATCGTGCAGGCGAATGCCGATGTTCATCTTGGGTGCCTCCTGTGGATGTCATTGCCAACAGTATACCGCATGGGGGCGGGTTTGGCAAGGTCAGCCGTGGCAGCGGGTGAGGAAGCTTTCGGCCTGGGCAAGGCTTTCCAGGGCGGCATCGCGGAAGGTGTCCAGCTGGGGGATCTGCGACTCCCTGGGCAGGGCAAGAAAGTCCCGCAGGAGGCAGAGAATGCCCTCCAGCTGGGCGGTGGCCTCGTCGAAGTCCTTTTCCCAGGCAATGCGGCGCAGATCCTGCTGCACCTGCATGCGGTCGATGGTGCGCTGCTTCTCATGGATCTCCTCGGCTCTGGCAGCGCGGCGCAAAAGTTCCTTGAGACCCTCCAGCATGGCGGAAACGCAGGGCTCGGCCATGAGGCGGGCAGCAGCGGTGTCCTCCGGGTCGCAGAAGGCGCTGTCGGCACGGTCGAGACTGGACTCCTTGGGGTAGGGCAGCCCTTCCTGGCGCAGCTCTTCGCGAACGGCTTCGATCATCTCCGGCCGGTGCTTGAGCAGGGTGCGGTATTTGTTCTGGTAGCGCAGCATCAGGCTGTGGTCGCCTCCGGCCATGTCCATCACGCAGGAGCGCACGGATATGCCCTGGCCCCGGGCCATCAGCACCTGGCGGAGCAGCTGGTGGGTTTCCTCGGGGGTGAAGGTGGCAAAGGGCGCGGCACGCAGATAGGTGGCATCGGGCTTCTGGCGCAGGCAGGCGTAATAATAGTTACGGATGCTGTTGGGCTTGCGGCCCAAGTCATCGGAGAGGGCCTCGAATACGCTGCGCAGAGGCGCGCCGCTGGCGGAGGCCTCCTTTACGGCGGTGAACAGACGGGAGGTTTCATCTTCCTGCCATCCGGTACGGGTGCGGGTCTTGACCTGACTTTCCATAAATAGCGATCTCCCTTCGCGCTTGTTGTCGTGTCTATGTTGCCCGGCGGGGCGGAAACTATACCGTCACAAAAGCGGCATCAGCGCCTCGGAAATGCCTTCTCTGCCGTGGAAGAACTGCCAGGCAGCGGCCTCCACATCGGCGGCGGGGATGTAGGCGTTGATCACCGTCAGGGCGCGGGCTGCGGCGGTTTCCATCAGTGCCTCGGTGCCGGTGGCGTACAGGCGCAGATCCTCCCGCACGGTGTGCAGGCTCTGCTTGCTCAATTTGCGCTGGCTTTCGGCAGAGGTGAGATACTGCAAAAGCTCGGCGGCGGCATCGTCTGCCCCGGGGAAGATGCTGGCCAGCCAGACCTGGTCGGTAATGACCTCGCTGGGGGTGATCACCCGGAAGGGGAATACGCCGTTCAGGGCGGTGATCTGCCCGGTGGTCAGCAGGGCGGCGGTGGCCTGGCGAGCCTGGAAGCGGCGGTAGATATCGGCCGGATCGGTGGTGGCGAAGTCCTCGGCCAGGGCGGGGCGCTCCGTCAAAAGGCACCCTAAGGTGAACAGCCCGCAGCCCTTGGGGGCAATGAGCGTCACCCCCTGCGGCAGGCCCGGCGTGGCAGTGGCATCAGGGTTGAGGGTGGCGGCAGGCTTGCCCAGCAGTGTGGTGGGGGCAGGGGTGGCGGCCAGCTGGGGTTCGGCGGCGCTGTCGATGGCCAGGGCGTATCCGGCGTAGCAAAGCGGCAGGCCGTATTGCTGCATCTGCCAGCGCCCGGCCCGGAGCAGCGGCTCGCGAATGCCGGTGATGTTGCTTAACGGCATGAATGCATCCTGCGGCGCAGTGATGGCGCCGGGGGTGTAGAGCAGGATGTCCGGCAGCACGGCGTCCTCCTTGGTGATTTCCTCCGGGGACACGGTGCGCAGGAAGGTCATGGCGCCGGGGTTCTGCTTCTCCCAGGTTTTCAGGCAGTCCCGCAGCCAGCTTTCACCGCCGCCCACAGAGGAACACACCCATATGCGCACCAGGCGGCGCTGGGCTGCATCGGTGCCGGGGATGGACTCCCGGGCGGGGGCGGCGGAGAGGGCGAACCAGATCACCACGCCCGTGAGCAGCAGGGCGATGATGCACAACAAAGGACGGTACTTCATGCGGATGCTCCTTTCATTTGTGGAATGTATATGAAAAGCGGCGGTGAATCATGCAAACGGGAAACTACCCCTTGCCAAACGAAAGGAAAACAATTATAATGGTTGTAAATGGTTCCAGTAAAAATTGAAAGGATGATTTACGTGGACGTTCGTCAGGTCTATGAGCAGTGGCTGCGTGATTTTGCGCAGGATGAGGATACGGTGAAGGATCTGCAGGCCATCGCCAACGATGATAAAGAGATCGAGGATCGCTTCTATACGGAATTGAGCTTCGGCACTGCCGGTATGCGCGGCGTGCTGGGCGCGGGCATGAACCGCATGAACCGCTATAATGTCCGCCGTGCCACCAAGGGCCTGGCGAAGTACCTGCTCCAGAAGCCCGAAGAGGCTGCCCGCGGTGTGGTGATCGCTTATGACAGCCGCCGCTGCTCTGCCGAGTTTGCCAAGGATACCGCCCTGGTGCTGGCCAAGGAAGGCGTGCCTGCGTTCCTCTTCGATGCGCTGCGCCCTGTGCCGATCCTGTCCTATGCGGTGCGCCACCTGAATGCTATTGCCGGCATCGTGATCACCGCCTCCCACAATCCGCCCCAGTACAATGGCTATAAGGTCTATGGTGAGGACGGCGCTCAGGTCGGCCCCGAGGCTGCCGAGGGCATCACCAAGATCATCCGCGCCACCGCCTACACCGACTGCAAGCTCATGGACGAGGAAGAAGCCAAGGCCAAGGGCCTGCTGAAGATCATCGGTGACAAGGAAGTTGACGATGATTACATCGCCCAGGTCAAGACCCTGTGCATCCAGCCCGAGCTGCTGGACAAGGAGGGCGGCAACCTCAAGATTGTCTACACTCCCGTGCATGGCTCCGGCAACGTGCCCGTCCGCCGCATCCTGAAGGAGGTCGGCATTTCCAACGTGTCCGTGGTCAAGGAGCAGGAGCTGCCCGACTGCAATTTCTCCACCGTCAAGGTTCCCAATCCCGAGGAGCCCGATACCTTCACCCTGGCCTTCAAGCTGGCTGAGGAAGTGGGCGCCAACGTGATTTTCGCCACCGACCCCGACTGCGACCGTCTGGGCGTGGCTGTGAAGACCAAGGACGGCCAGTGGCAGCTGCTCACCGGCAACCAGATCGGCTGCGTGCTGCTGTATTACATCCTCTCCGCCAAGCAGAAGAACGGCAACCTGCCCAAGAACGGCGCTGCGGTCAAGTCCATCGTATCCACCTCTCTGGCCAACCGCATCTGCGAGAGCTTTGGCGTGGAAATGTTCGAGGTGCTGACCGGCTTCAAGTTCATCGGCGAGAAGATCCAGCAGTTCCAGGATACCGGCAGCCACACCTTCCTGTTCGGCTTTGAGGAGAGCTACGGCTTCCTGTCCTCCACCTTCGTGCGCGACAAGGACGGCGTCAACGCTTCCCTGCTGATCGCCGAGATGGCGGCCGCCTGCCAGGCCGAGGGCGTGACCCTGTACGACAAGGTGCAGGAGATCTTCCAGAAGTACGGCTACTATGTGGAGAAGGTTGTGTCCGTGACCCTGCCCGGCAAGGAGGGCCTGGGCCGCATGAAGGAAATCATGGCCGGCCTGCGCCAGAATCCCCCCGCCGAGATCAACGGCCTGAAGGTCACCGCCGTGCGCGATTACCTCAAGGGCACCCGTACCGAGAACGGCGTGGAAGCTCCCACCGGTCTGCCCACCTCCGACGTGCTCTACTTCGAGCTGGAGGGCGGCAACTGGGTGTGCGTGCGTCCTTCCGGCACCGAGCCCAAGATCAAGCTGTACGTCAATACCAACGCCAAGGACAAGGAAGCTGCCGAGAAGCTCAACGCCGAGCTGCGTGCGGCCAGCGAGAAGCTGCTGGGCTGATTCTATCCTTTGCAAAGGCTTCAGCCATGACCGTCGGAGAGGCTCTTCCGGGCCTCTCCGACAATTATCTTATTGATACAAAGGGGATATTCCAATGCGGAAACTGATTGTACTCCTGATGCTGATCTGCCTTGCGGCGGTCTGCGCTCCCGCCATGGCGGAGGATGATCCGCTGATGCAGGAAGCTGAAACCATGGTCATGAACGGCATTGCCGATCTCGCGCAGACTCAGACCGGCTGGAAGAAAATCATGATGGAGAACACCGCCGTCTCTGCCGTCAAAAAGAACAGCAAGTATGTGACGGTGACCGTGGCCATTCCCAACATGAAGTCCGGCGTGGGCGCGAAGGAGAAGCCCGGCGACGACGTGGAGGGCTATCTGCAGCGGTCGCTGGCTCACGCGGTGGAGCTGGACAAGGCTACGGAGTACAACATCCGCCTGACCATCAAGGGCAAGGGCGACAACGCCTATCTGAAGTGGGACGACGCAAAGAGCCTTTCCGGCTACAAGAAAAAGGTCGGCTCGATGGCGTCCGCGGCAGCCAAGTCCTACGTGGGTTCGCAGATGAAGAGCGCCGTGTATCGCTACCTTCTGCCCAAGGCGGCTGACGCGCCCAAAAAGCAGCCTGATACCGTGCCTGCCATGGAGAGCCTTGCCGCCTACTGCGACAGCGCTGCTCCTGCGCTGGGCCTTACTTCTGCGCAGGCCAACGGCCGTCTGCCCGCCATGCTGATGCTGATGCAGCTGCAGAAGATCGACGCTGCCGCCTCCCTGAATGAGGTGACGGCGACCGTCAAGGTGAAGGACTGGCAGCGTATGCTGGTGATCGCCAGGGAGCAGACCATCGAAACCCTGCAGGGCATGATGGGCGTGAATCAGATGACTCGCGAGCAGGTGGAGGCCGTGTTCCTGAAGGAGCTGGCGTCCGCGTGGGTGGAGCCCTATTATTCCAAGAAGAATATCGTGACCGAGAAGTTCACGGTGGATCTGGCCGGCGCTGTAACGCAGGGCGTGGGCTCCTCCGGCGGGCTGATGACCTATCTGGCCGGGTACAGCGCGTCCTGCGACGCGGTGCTGGATGAGCTGATGACCTTTGCCGCAGCCATGGGCAAGTATCCTATGGTGGACCTGATTGACTCCGGCATTCTCGCGGGCAGCGAGGCAGCCGATGGCTCGAAGGTGTATTTCCATGCGCCGGAGGGCATGCATGCCTATGTGATCGTCCGCCGGAACGGCGCGGCGGTGTGCGAAGGCTTTGCCCAGATGGGCGACCGCCTGCTGACTGCTCTGCAGCCCGGCACGTACGAGGTGTACTGTTCCTGGGGCTCCACGTGGTACGGCGTCAACGCCATCTTCGGCGACGAGAGCTTCTGCGGCCTCTTCAGCCTGGACGTGCCTGCGGGACAGAATCTGCATGTGACGCTGGGCGAGGGGATTGATCCCGTATGCTTTGATGAAATGATGGCCGTGGTCTGCGCTGTGGAACAGGAGGCGGAGTGATATGGATCAGAAAACCTATCTGCTGGAGCAGCTGTGCCGCCTGACGGCCATTCCCAGCCCCACGGGTATGACCCGGGGTGCAACGGACTATCTGATGGAGGAGCTGAAGCGGCTGGGCTTCAGCCCCGAGCGCAGCCGCAAGGGCACCGTGGTGTGCGATCTGGGCGGCGAGGGCCACGGGCTGCTGCTGTCCGCCCATGTGGATACGCTGGGCGCGGTGGTGCGCGCGGTGAAGCCCAACGGTCATCTGCGCTATACGCTGGTGGGCGGCTTTGACAGCAACGCCATCGAGAACGAGAACGTCCTGATCCACACCCGGGACGGCAAAAAACTGGGAGGTACGGTGTATCCCATCAAGGCCAGCCTGCACGTCTGGGGCGGGCAGAACGAAACCGCGCGCAACGACGAGACGCTGGAAATCATTCTGGACGAGATGGTGGAATCCGCCGACGATGCGCAGAAGCTGGGTGTTCATGCCGGCGATTTCATCAGCTTTGATCCCCGTACCGTGATCACCGAAAGCGGCTACGTCAAGAGCCGTTTTCTGGATGACAAGGCGTCCGCTGCGGTGCTGCTGACGCTGGCACGCGAGGTTGCGGAAGGCCGCGCCGTGCTGGAGCGCAAGGTGTATATCGCCTTTACCGTGTATGAGGAGATCGGTCACGGCGCGTCCGGACTGTGGAATCTGCCGGTGGAGGATATGCTGGCGGTGGATATGGGCTGCATCGGCGCAGACCTGACCTGCAAGGAGACGCAGGTGTCCATCTGCGCCAAGGATTCCGGCGGTCCCTACGACTGGGATTTCACCAACGAGCTGATCAGCCGTGCAAAGCGGCTGGGCCTGGATTACGCGGTGGACGTGTATCCCCGCTACGGTTCGGATACGGGCGCAGCGCTGCGGGCAGGCATGGAGGTGCGCTTCGGTCTGTGCGGCACGGGCGTGTTTGCATCCCACGCCTACGAGCGCACGCATGTGAAGGGCCTGATGAACACCCTTGCGCTGGTCACGGATACCGCCTGCCGGGCGTGAACAAAGTGTGAATAATCACTCCGGGGATCGCAAAATATGCGTTCTCCGGAGTTTTTTCGTCAGCCGGAAGGCCGTGAAAGGCCCGTGACAGTTGCATTTTGGTTCAGATATGTTATAATAGAAACATTGTTCAGGAGCTGTATTTCCTGGGCGAATGAAGGAGGAACTCTGATGTTTGGCAAGATGATGAACAACTTCTACTACGGCAAGAGCGGCAAGGGCGATTATACCCCCGAAAACCTGCCTCAGAACCGCTGGCAGCTCTTCTGGGAGATGCTGCGCGTCCGCTTCTCCGCGCTGATCCGCCTGAATCTGATGTACATGCTCTGCTGGCTGCCTGCCATGCTGGTGATCATGATCGGCGCGCTGAGCTTCCTGACCAATCTGAGCGGTCTGGCCGAGGGCGAGGTGACCATGAGCCTGTCCGAGGTGTTCATGTCCACCATGAGCCCCCTGCTGATTCTGCTGGTGCCCTGCATTGCCATCACCGGCCCCTTCACCTCCGGCGTGTGCTATGTGACCCGCAACTGGGCCCGTGACGAGCATTCCTTCATCTGGTCTGATTTCAAGGACGCGGTGAAGGAGAACTGGAAGCAGTCTCTGGTTATTTCCGTCATCACCGGCCTGATGCCCCTGATGGTTTATGTGTGCTGGAATTTCTACGGCTCCATGGCCGCTGACAACACCTTCATGATCGTGCCCCAGGTGGTGACCATGATGCTGGGCATCGTCTGGTCTCTGGCCGTGACCTATTTCTATCCGCTGATTGTGTGCTACAAGCTGCGCATGCGCGACGTGCTGCGCAACGGCTTCCTGCTGGCTGTGGCCCGTCTGCCCATGAGCATTGCCATCCGTCTGCTGCACGCCGTTCCCGCTGTGCTGGTGGTGGTGCTGATGATGTTCGTCAACCCCATCTGGTGTGTGTTCGGCCTGTTTGCGTATTATCTGGTGCTGGGCTTCGGTCTGAGCCGCTTTATCACCGCCAGCTACACCAACGGCGTGTTTGACAAGTACATCAACACCCGCATTGAAGGCGCACAGGTGAACCGCGGTCTGTACAATCCTGAGGATGACGAGGACGACGAGGAATCCGGAGAAGAAGCCGAATAAATGCTTCTTTACATGCTTTGCATGAAAAAAGCACAACCTACCCCTCATTCCGACCAGAAAGGATGAGGGGTATGGATATGTGGCGCCTGAGCGAAAGGGACAAGCGCAAATATGCCGCGGCAGAACGCATCTGCCTGACGGAAAGGCTGCTTGACTGCGGCTGGGCCGGGCTTACCGCCAAGGAGGCGGGGCGCATCGGCGGAAGCCTGCGAGGCGCACGAAAACAAAGATAGGGACGTAGGAGTACGAATGTATACTGGGTTTGCAGAGGTTTATGACCAGCTGATGGGCGACGTGAACTACGACGCCTGGGCTGATTTTTATGTACGGCTGATGGCGGCCTGCGGTATCCGCGAGGGCAAGGTTTGCGAATGTGCCTGCGGCACCGGAAGCCTGACCCTGCCGCTGAACAGGCGGGGCTTCCAGATGACCGGCGTGGATCTGAGTCAGGATATGCTGTGGATTGCGGCGCAGAAGGCAAGAGCCGCCGGTATGGGAATCCCCTTTGTCAGGCAGGATATGCGCAAGCTGCGCCTTCACCGTCCCATGGACGCGGTGCTGGCTACCTGCGACGGCGTCAATTATCTGCTGGAGGATCAGGATGCGCTGGAGTTCTTCCGCTCCGCATGGAACGCGCTGCGTCCCGGCGGCGGGCTTTTCTTCGACGTGTCCACGCCCTATAAGCTGCAGAACGCGCTGGGCAATCAGCTGATCTGTGAGGATCAGGAGAAGATCACCTATTTCTGGCAGAACCGCTGGAGTGAGAAGCATCAGCAGGTGGAGATGCATCTGTGCATCTTTGTGAAGAACGAGGACGGAACCTACAAGCGTATTGACGAGGAGCAGAAGCAGCGCGCCCACAGTCTGCAGGGCCTGACGAATCTGCTGCGGCAGGCAGGCTTTGACCATGTGATGGTCTTCGGCAACGGACGCATGGAGCAGCCCCGGGAGGGCGAGCATCGCTGGCACTTTGCAGCCATCAAGCGGCTTGATCCTCAGGAACTGCCCCAGCTGTGACATGAACAGGAGAGGAAGAGACATATGATCGAAAGACGCAGCGGCGACGAAATGCTGCGCCTGACGCTGATGGACGGTCAGGTGCGCGTGATGATGTGCGATACCACCCAGATGTGTCAGCGGGCTGCCGATATCCATCATGCCACCCCGGTGTGCACTGCAGCCATGGGCAGGCTGATGACGGCAACGGCCTTTCTGGGCGTGATGATGAAGGGTGAGAACGAGTCCGTCACCGTAACGGTGAAGGGCGGCGGCCCCATGGGTACGCTGGTGGCCGTGGCCAATCACGGCGACCTGAAGGTGTGCGCGGACGATCCGCAGGTGGAGCTGCCCCTGCGGGAGGACGGTAAGCTGGACGTGGGCGGCGCTATCGGCCGTGACGGCCGCATGAGCGTGGTGAAGGATCTGGGCCTGCGCGAGCCGTATATCGGCCAGAGCGAGCTGGTCAGCGGCGAGATGGGCATCGACTTTGCCCAGTATTTCACCGTCAGCGAGCAGCAGCCCTCTCTGGTCAGCGTAGGCGTGCTCACCAACGGCGACGTGGTGCTCAAGGCCGGCGGACTGCTGATTCAGCCCCTGCCCGGCTGCAGCGACGATATCATCGATCAGCTGGAGCTGCGCAGCCCCATGTTTGCCAACATCAGCCGTGAGATGACCTTCGCGCCCAAGGAGGAATTGCTGGAGGACTGGTTCCGCGGTATGGATCCGGTGCTGCTGGAGCGCACCCCGCTGCGCTACCACTGCGGCTGTTCCCGCATGCGTATGGAGAAGGCGCTGATTTCGCTGGGCCGCAAGGAGCTGCAGCAGCTGATAGATGAGGATCAGGGCGCTGAGCTGGGCTGTCATTTCTGCCATGGTCAGTATGCTTTCACCACCCAGGATCTGAAGGATCTGTTTGAGCGGGCCAGCAGAGCGTAATCAAAGCGCAAAAGCAGCTTGTCTGCTTTTGCGTTTTTTCCACGAGGAGATTGATGGATAAGCTGAACTGGAGCAAGGTGGTACCCTTCAGGCTTTCCGCTTCCCGCATGCGCCGCAGCGCGGATGAAATGCGCAGACGCGGTCAGCTGGTGGAGTCGATGGAGATGCTTCGCCGCGCAGCCGTGCAGGAGGATTCCTCCGCGCTCTGGCTGCAGCTGGCCCGGCGGCTGAGGCAGGAAGGGTGCCCGGAGCAGGCTGTGCCGATGCTTTACCGGCTGTGCGGCAGGGAGGACATGCCCGCCGACGCATGGCTGGAGCTGGGGTTGGGCCTGCGTACCCTGGGCCGCAGGGATGCAGCCTGCGACTGCCTGTACCATTATCTGCATGAGAATCCCTACAGCAGCGGGGCTGATCAGGCCCGGAGATTGCTGCAGGAGATGGAGCAATACGAGGGCGTAAAGGATCCCTTCCGGCTGGATCCGCTGGTTCGCCGCGGCCTGACTGCATGGCGGCGCGGCGATACGGAGCTGGGCGGTCGGCGGCTGAGACGCGCCATACGCATGGGAAGAGACAAGGCGAAGCTGCACATCACGCTGGGTATACTGTATCTGGCGGATGAGCGCGGCGCAGAGGCGCTGCGGGAGCTTGCCCGCGCACTGAAGGCGGAGCGCGGCAACGTGCGCGCCATGTGTATGTCGGCGGTGACGCTGTCGTCCCTTGGCAAGCGGAGGATGGCCATGGCGATGCTGGAGCGCAGCATGCCGCTGGCTGTTTCGCCGGAGGACGAGGAGCATTTCATCACTGCGGCGTGGGCGATCAGCGCCCGGCGGCTGATCCGGCGTTATCTGGACATGCGGCTGAAGGCGCAGCCCCTGCGTATCGCGTTGATGCATCCCATGGCGGATCTGCTCTGGCACAGCGGCGAGCATGATACGGCTCTGCGCTGGTGGAAGCGCATCCTCGCGCTGGATCCCTGTGATCCGCGGGCGCGGGCGCTGATCAGCTGGGCGCCGGAGCATCCGGACAGCGTATTGCCCCGTCCGGGGACGCTGCCGGGGGATTATGTACGAGCCCAGCTGGCAGAGATGAAGGAGCTGACGCTCTCGCCCAGACCGCCGGAGGAGCTGCTGTGCTGCGGCAGTCAGAGCAGGATGCTGCTGGACTGGTGCTTCCGGATGCCGGACGAGAATCTGCAGCAGGCTGCGCTGTGGATCGCCATGCGGAAGGATTCACCCCAGACCAGGCTGTACCTGCGTCAGCTGCTGACGCTGCCCGGAGTCATGGAGTCGGTGCGTCAGCGGGCGATGATGGAGCTGGCGCAGCATGGCGAAAACGGCGCCATGAACGTGCTGATGGGCACAAGAATCACCTCTGCCCAGCTGTCGCCGGTAAAGGATACGAGGCAGAACCTGTGGAAGCTGTTTCTGCCCCAGCTACTGCGTGAAACGCGGCGTACCTGTCCTGCGTCTGACCTGGCGGTGTTTGCCGCAGATCTGTGGCAGCTGCTGGGGCTGAAGCACAGGCATGACGCGGCCGGCCCCGGATGCTATCTGTGGGTAAAGGCCATGGAGATCATGTTCCTGCGGCTGACGCATCAGGAAGCGGAAGCAGACAGGGTTCTGCGCACAGGCAGCGTTTCCCCGCGCAAGATCAGACGGGTTCTGAATCAGATAGCGCGTGAACTTGATTTGTATTTGGAAGGAGATCATCCCGATGAGAAAGTGCATTGATTTCGACAGCAAGTTTGCCGATTACACCTCCCGCTGGATGCAGGAGCATGCGAAGGAATACCGCAACTTTGACGCCATGGAGGCTGATATGCCCCGGGTGTATATGACCTTCCTGAACACCCCCGCCCGCTGGCTGGACGGTGTGACTCCCGGCGCTTACTTCACCCAGTTTGAGGATCCCAAGGATCTGGTGGACTGGATGGTGGAGTATGTGGAGAAGGAAGTCCCCGTGCCGGATCTGCTGCTGGATCAGATTCAGGCGGTGGGCAAGCCCTGCGAGAAGCGTCTGGTGACGCTGCTCAAGGATGAGTCTGCGCCCGAAGAGGCCCGCATGACCGCCGTCGGCCTGCTGCGGGAGATGGAATCCACCCAGCCCAAGATGCTTTATATCGAGTGGCAGCTGAACCGCGAGGTGAAGGACGAGCTGGCAGACAACGGTCTGGACAGCCTGAAGGCCATGGGCCCCGTGGTGGTGCAGCCCATGCTGCAGGCCATGCCCCGTGCCAATGAGGCAGGTCAGGAGGCCATGCTGGATGTGCTGGCGGATTATCCCGGCAACGAGCAGGTTTTTCAGCTGGCCATTCGTCTATTCCGTGAGAACAAAAAGCGCCGGGCTCTGTTTGCCAGCTATCTGGGCAAGCTGGGCGACGACCGTGCCCTGCCTGAGCTGATGGAAGCTGCCAACGACGAGAATACCGGCTATCTGGATTTCATCGAGCTGCGCAGCGCCATCGAAGCCCTGGGCGGCGTGGCTCCGGAGCGCGAGTTCGAGAATGATCCGGAGTACGACGCGCTCTTCGGCGTGGATCGCTGAAGCAGGGTTCAGGCACAGAAGGAGGGACTTATTTGATTACCCTTCAGGAAATCAGGCAGAATGAAGACATCAAAGCCCTGATCAGGGCCGGCAACCGGTATCTGGAGAGCATGGGCTTTACGGATCATGGGCCGCGCCATATGGGCTACGTCAGCAAGACGGCCTCCGGTATCCTCAAGGCGCTGGGCTACTCGCCCCGTGAGGTGGAGCTGGCCGCCATTGCAGGCTGGGTACACGACGTGGGCAACTCTGTCAACCGTCATGACCACGGCCCCAACGGCGCTGTGATGCTGCTGCCCATCCTCCGCTCTGCCGGTATGGATATGAACGACGTGATGGAGATCATCACCGCCGTGGGCAATCATGAGGAGCAGAGCGGCTTCGTGTCCAGTGCGGTATCCGCTGCGCTGGTGCTGGGCGACAAGTCCGACGCTCACAAGACCCGTGTGCGAGGCGGCAAGCCGGATCCCACCGATATTCACGACCGGGTAAACTTCTCCATTCAGGAAAACCGGGTCACCGTGGACCGCGCAGAACGGATTATCCGTCATGAGCTGATGATGGATGAAACTTCTTCCGTGATGGAGTACATCCAGATTTATCTCAGCCGCATCGTCATGTGCGAGAAGGCGGCTGCGTTCCTCAAATGCTCCTTTGAGCTGGTAATCAACGGGCAGATCGTGAATAATCGTCCCGCAGAGAACCAGGGAATGTGACCGACCAAAGAGACAGGAGGTGCAGACATGCTCTGTCCCCACTGCGGCAGCTATGCCGGAGATAACGAAATACTCTGTCCGGGCTGCGGCGCATTGTTGGATCGCAGCCAGAATTCGGCGGATAGCGGCGTGCGCGGAATCCGTCAAGGCCGCAAGGGCCGCAGCGGACCTGCGTCATCTGCCGGCAGCGCGTCCGGAAGACGCGGCTCCTCCCGCATCTATGTGGATCCTGCTGCCAAGGCCTACACCCGGGATATGCCGGTGTTCTCCGACACACAAATCTATGATGAAGACGGCCGTGTGATGGAAACCTCCAGCGGCTACAGCCGTCCCGCCCGGACGGTCTACGGTGAAACGGGCATGACCGCCACGGTGAATATCCGCAAGCCCCGGGGCAAGGTGCATACCGTCAACCGGCACATGATCAACTGGAGCCATGTGATCATCGCTCTGATCGTGGTGATGATTCTTGCTGTTGTGGGCGTCTGGCTGTACCTGACCAAAACGCAGGGCGGTCAGCGGATCATGGCAAGGTTTGGTCAGGAGGCCAACTCTGCTGCCATGTGGGAGGTAGGCGAGGAGGCTCTGGATACCGGCGACGTGGAGACGGCCATCCATATGTTTGAGCAGGCCCGCTTGCAGGATGGCGACGAGAACGTGGACGTGGATAATCTGCTGCTGCTGTGCAACGCCTATGAGGCGGACGGACGGCTGGCCGAGGCGGAAGCGCTCTACACGGAGATCTACACAGACATTACCCCCAGTGCGCCGGATGCATACCGTGCAGTCATCCGTATCATGCTGGCTGACGGCCGCGCGCCGGAAGCGGCTGAGCTGATGCAGCTGGCCTATGAGAAGACGGGCATGGTCACCTTCCGCAACCAGCGCACGGAGATGCTTCCGATGCAGCCCATGGTGGATCTGGTGGCAGGTTACTATGAGGAGATGAAGACCATCACCCTGTCCTCTCCTCAGGGCTACGATATCTACTACACCTTTGACGAGACGGCGGAGCTTCCTGCCGGAGGCGTGAAGTACGAGCAGCCCATCGTCTTTGAGGAAGGCACCTATGCGCTGCGGGCGGTGTGCGTCAGCGGCAATCTGGTCAGCGATCCGCTCTCTGCCACCTATAAGGTGTACATGCCTTCGCCCCAGACGCCCCGCGTCAGCCTTGCGCCCGGTACCTACAAGCAGCGCCAGCGTCTGTGGCTCAAGCCCGGTCTGGAGAACGAAAAGACCTCCAAGACTCCGGAAGGCGACAAGGAAACGGACATCACCATCTACTATACCATCGACGGCTCAGAGCCTGATATCGACAGTCCTGTCTATACCGGCGAAAAGTTCTATCTGCCCGGCGGACGCGTGACGCTCAAGGCGGTGGCGGTTAACGGCTATGGCAAGGCCAGCAACACGCTGGAGGTGGGCTACAAGATTGAAAGCGGCCCCAAGCCTCTGTCTGCCTACTCTGTGACGGACGACGTGGTCAATGGCATCAAGCTGTACGAGACCACCCGTGAGAGCTTCCAGCAGACCTACGGCGAAGGCAAGGGCATGGAGGAGATTACCCTCACCGGTATCGACGGCGTTTGCCAGCGCTACAGCTACGACTGGGGCTACGCTACCATGGCGAAGATCAAGAGCGGCTGGGTGGTTGCTGAATTGTATTTTGCCAGCGGCGTGTTCAAAGGCCCGCGCGGAACCGGCATCGGCGACGCGGCGGATTTTGTGGTCGGCAAGTTCCGTGATATGGGACAGGTAGTCAGCCCATCCGGAAACCGCGGCCTGTATGAGACCGACGACGGCAAGGGCAAAATCTACCTCCAGCAGGACGGCGGACAGCTTATCCGCTATCAGGCGGATACGGCAGACGGCCACACATGGCAACTTGATTATAACGTCAGCTCCGGAGGAACGGTGGAGTCCATCCACATGCTCTATATCCCCTGATCGACAAAAAATGCGTCTTTGCTTCGGCAAGGACGCATTTTTTATGGAAAAAATCAATAAATTACAGAAATATGACGAAAAAATGTCGAAACGATGCAAATGTATGTCGCTTTATAGGAGGTTATCGCGGAAAACCCTATTGGCCGCAACAATTTGCTATAATATACCTGAAACAGCCGCCGGACAGTCAAAAATCGGGAAGGGACTGCCATGGTATATGAAGGAAAGGGGACGTCTTGATGGACGAAATCAAGGTTATTCTGGTAGACGACAATGCAGAGCTGCGGCGCAGCCTGAAGGCATATCTGGACAGGCAGGAGGGAGTCCGCGTATGTGCGGAATGCGGCAACGGTCTGGAAGCGCTGGAGGCGCTTGGAAAGCACCGGGCGGACGTGCTGGTGCTTGATGTGATCATGCCGCAGATGGACGGTTACAGCCTGATGGAGGAAATGCGCCGCCAGCAGCTGGAGCATCAGCCGCAGGTGATCGTCACCTCCGCGCTGGGGAGGGATGATTTTATTGTACGGGCGGTGGAACTGGGGGCGAGGTATTATATGATCAAACCCTTCGAGCCCTCTGCGCTGGCCGTGCGGATCCGCGAGATGACCGGTCAGCCGAAGGTATCTCCCGCCGCGGGGACGGTACGCGCTGCGATGACCACCCGCAGCATGAGTATGGATGAAAAGTTGGCCAGCCTGTTCCTGACCATCGGCATCCCGGCCCACATCAAGGGATACTCGTTCCTGCGGGAGGCAGTGAAGATGGTGGTGGAGCAGCCGGAGCTGATCAACAGCATTACCAAGGAGCTGTATCCGGGCATCGGCAAGCGGTTCAACACCTCGGCCAGCAAGGTGGAGAGGGCAATCCGGCACGCCATCGAGGTAGCCTGGAGCCGCGGCCGAGTGGAAACGCTGAACAAGGCCTTCGGCTGCAAGGTAGCCACGAGGGAAGACAAGCCCACCAACGGGGAGTTCATCGCCATGCTCAGCGACAAGTTCCGCATGGAGCAAAGCAAGGTGTCGTAAGGGGCTGCGGACTTTGATGGAGCGCAGAAGAACGCATCGGGGAGGAGTACGCCGGTCCCAATGCAGTGCCTCCTCCCTGTTTCCTGACAAAAATCGCCCCCTGATGCAGTCCTATGATTTTGCATCAGGGGGGCGATCTGTTGGTACGGGGGTGGTTGATGTGTTTCAAAGGGGCCGATTCCGGCCGGATCAGTAGATGACAGAGCCTGTGCTGTTCCGGATGACCCAACGATTCTCCATCTTCCAGACAATGTAGGGGGATTCGGGGCTCATCTGGGCGTCGCCGGACAAGGACAGCGACGTGGCAGCGATCCAGCTTTTGTTGATATTCAGGCGCATGGTGCTATGTTCGGTGTCCGTCATGGAAAGAGCGGCGCTCTGATAGCCAACGTGCTTGACGTCGATTCCCCGGATAAACTGATGCGTATAGTCCAGTTCAAGGTTGTATACCCTGCAATAGCCTTCCTCTCTGACGATAATCAGGTCTCCCTTGCGTTCGGCCTGAGTATAGGTGCGCTTTGCCACTTTCTTGAAAACCTGTCCCTTGAGGTTCATGATCTGGAAGTTACCGTTTTGCTTCTTTTTCGCGGCGATCATATTCTCGCCGAGCAGGACAAATTCGGGATACTTGCCCGGCTTGATGACTTCCTTGCCCTTGGCGTTGAGCAGACCGTGCTTGCCGTCGAGGAAGATTTCGGACAGGCCGTATTGGTAGCGGCAGATGGACGAATACCGGGGCTTCACGATCACCTTGCCCTGCAGATTCATTACGCCGGTCTTGCCGTTTTCGCTGAAGGAAATCATAGTCTCGCCCAGATAGGAGAGGTATTCCCGGCCTTCCTTGACCGGCAGCTCGCAAACTTCCGCGCCGGTGGTATCAATCACGCAGCGTCGGTCGTCCATGGTTGTGACCAGCGCCTTGCCCTGCAGGAAGGATTCGGCGTTTTTGAATTCCCTGCCGAAGGGGTTGCGGCCCTGCGAATCAAAATAGGCCGCGCGGGTGATCTCGGTGTTCTGTTGATTGTAACAAAGGCACAGACCGTCGCTCCAGTCCTGAATAGCGGCATAATCGATGATGGTGATCACGTTGCCCTGCGTATCGATCAGGGCGTAATTCCCGTCTTCCCCCTTGACCCAGCCGGTTCCGTCCACGCTCATTGGGGTTACGGTACCGTTCAGGCGGAAGAGAGCGTTCCAGTACAGCTTCTGCGCATCCGGATTGGAAGTGCAGTAGGGGCGAAGCATTTCGATGGCTTTTTCATAAGAATTCTCGGCCATCAGCTCTTCTGCCTGCTGAACGGCGTACTTTTCATAATTCAGCGAGGCCTTTTCCGCGCTGTCCCTGTAGCGGCCAAGAGCGGTGAAGGCAGTGTACGCTGCGTAATAATCAGATTCAGCTTCTATGCAAAGCGCCTGCTGGTAATCAGCCTCCTGCCTGCGGGTGGCTGCATCCTGATAGCTTCCGGCGGCTGCAAAGGCGATGGAGGCCTGTTGATACTGCCCGGCGGCCATGTGTGCCTCGCCCATCAGGTAGTGACATTCCTGAATGCGGGAAGCAGCGTCGCTGTAGCCCACGGCTGCGGCAAACTCGTCCATAGCCTGCTTATACTTGCCTTCGCCCAGCATCTGCTCTGCAATGGCATAGCGGATCATCCTGACGCGGGTGACGGAATCGCTGAACTCCTCCTCCGCAAGCCTGGAGAAGGCCGCCAGCGCTTCATCCTGTCTGCCTTCCTGAAGGAGCGCGTCGGCCGCGTCGTACCTCTGCTGACGTTCCCCGTTCTGAGCTGCGATCAGCTGCGCTGCGCTGTCCTTATAGGAGGCTTTGGACAGCTCCTGCAGGATCGGGATCGCCGCAGCATAATCCTGCTGCTCCATCGCAGTCATGGCATTGCTGTACTGCTGTGCCTGCTTCTGGCGCAGAGCCTCCGCGGCAGCGGCTTCATCCGCCGCCTTGCTTTCACGGACTTCACGAATCCGCTGGGCGCTGTCGGCATAATCCACCGTGGACAGCAGGGAGAACAGCGAGATAGCCTTGTCATAGCTGCCGG
>JAFURI010000091.1 GCA_017471885.1 Clostridia bacterium
CCGCACGCCCGCGTCGCGGCGCAGCCGTAAAGAAAAGAGTCGAAGACTCCGCCGTGACCCCTGCAGGGGAGCGGCCTGTACCGGCACAGCCCGACGGCTTCGCCGCCGGAAACGGGATTCTTAAGGGTCGAAGACCCTTAAGCGGGTTGTCAGGGCAGCGCCCTGACCAGAATGCAGAGACAGCGTCTCTGCCGAGAGTCCAGAGGGCAGAGCCCTCTGGCAGGGGTGTTGGGGACAGAGTCCCCGACCGAGGTGCAGGAGGCAGAGCCTCCTGCCGGGTTGCGGCAAAAGACAAAATATGCTAAAATACTCCTGTTTGTCGAAAGGAGAACAAAAGCCATGCAGACGAAATCACCCATGAAAACCAGTACGCTGGTAAAGCGGTTCCTGCCTTATTTCAAGCCGTATAAGAAGACCATCGCGTTTGACCTGATGTGCGCCGCGCTGACCACGGTGTGCGAGCTGGTGCTGCCCAAGATTGTGCAGGCGATTACCGAGCGCGCCACGCTGGATATCGCCACGCTGACCGTACCCTTCGTGCTGATGATGGGCGGCGTGTATATCCTGCTGCGCGTGATCGACGCAGCGGCCAATTATTATATGCAGAACGTGGGCCATGTGATGGGCAGTCGTCTGGAAACCGATATGCGGCGGGATCTATTCCATCACCTGCAGCAGCTGTCCTTCAGCTATTATTCGGATGCGAAGGTGGGCCAGATCATGGCCCGTATCACCTCGGATCTGTTTGAGATCACCGAGTTCTCCCATCACTGCCCGGAGGAGTTCCTTATCGCGGCTGTGAAGATCATCGTCAGCTTTGTGGTGCTGTGCGGCATGAACGTGCCCCTCACGCTGCTGATGTTCGCTGTGCTGCCCTTCATGCTCTACTTTGCAAAGAAGTTCAATCACCGCATGCGCGTGGTGTTCAAGGAGCGCAACAGGCAGGTGGGCGAGATCAACTCGCAGGTGGAGGACAGCCTGCTGGGCATCCGCGTGGTGAAGTCCTTTGCCAACGAGGAGATCGAGGAAAAGAAGTTCGAGGCGGGCAACCGCCGCTTCCTGTCGCTGAAGGCTGATTCCTACAAGATCATGGCTCAGTTCGGCACCTCCAACCGCATCTCCGAGGGCCTGATGTACATCATCATCGTGGTGGCGGGCGCGCTGTTCATCAAGGCCGGCACCCTTACTGCCGCCGAATTCACCGCATATCTGCTCTACGGCACGGTGCTGCTCAACTCCATCCGCCGCATTGTGGAGTTCACCGAGCAGTTCCAGCGCGGCATGACCGGTGTGGAGCGCTTTTTTGAGGTGCTGGACGCGCCCTCCGATATCACCGACGCGCCTGATGCAAAGGAGCTGCGGGACGTGAAGGGCGAGGTTACCTTCGACAACGTGGGCTTCCACTATAATGCGGACGAGGCCGAGGTGCTGCATCAGCTGAACCTGAAGGTCAGGCCCGGCGAGTCCATCGCGCTGGTGGGCCCCTCCGGCGCAGGCAAGACCACCCTGTGCAACCTGATCCCCCGCTTCTACGACGTGACCGAGGGCCGCATTCTCATCGACGGTCAGGACGTGAAGGACTTCACCCTCAAGAGCCTGCGCTCCTCCATCGGCATGGTGCAGCAGGAGGTATATCTCTTCTCCGGCACGGTGATGGAGAACATCGTCTACGGCAAGCCCGGCGCATCCCGGGAGGAAGTGATCGAGGCCGCGAAGCTGGCGGGCGCGCATGAGTTCATCGAGGCGCTGCCTCAGGGCTATGATACCTATGTGGGCGAGCGCGGCGTGAGGCTGTCCGGCGGCCAGAAGCAGCGTATCTCCATTGCCCGCGTGTTCCTCAAGAACCCGCCCATCCTGATTCTGGACGAGGCTACCTCCGCACTGGATAACGAGAGCGAGCAGCTGGTGCAGCAGAGTCTGGAAAAGCTGGCCAGAGGCCGCACGGTGTTCACCATCGCCCACCGCCTGACCACCATCAAGGGCGCGGATACCATCTGGGTGCTGACGGAAAACGGCGTGGAGGAAATGGGCAGCCATCAGGAGCTGATCCGCAGGGGCGGCATTTACGCCCGGCTGTACGCCATGTACACCTCGGAAGGAGAGATGGCCTGATGCTGGAAAAGGCCGTGAAAGCGGATTACGAAGCCGTCTGCAGCCTGTACCGGGAGGCCTGCGAGGGCATGGAGCAGGACGGGTTGGATCTGTGGCACTGGGGCGAGTATCCCAGCGCAGAGATTGTAGAGGAGGATATCCGCCGGGGCGAAATGTACGTGGTGCGCGGGGAAAAGGGCCTCCTGGGCTGCGTGTGCGTCAACCGTACGGGAGATCCGGAGTATGCCGCCGTTCCGTGGCAGTTTGAGGGCGAGGCAGGGTTGTTCCACCGCATCGCCGTATCGCGGGCGGCGCAGGGACAGGGCCTTGCCGGCCGGATGCTGACCGAGGTGGAGGATATCCTCCGCGGCATGGGCTGTACGGTGCTGCGGGGCGACGTGTCCGCCGCCAATCACAAGGCGCTGAAGCTCTATGCGCGCATGGGCATGACCCGACCGGGCTCGTTTAATCCGGAGTGGGGCAACGGCATGTTTTATGCGCTGGAAAAGAAGCTGTAACATATAGAGACGCTGCAATGAATCCGTTGCAGCGTCTCTTTTTTATGCAATGACAACCTCGGTATCGCCCTTTTGCAGATGCAGAACGCACGTGCCGTCGTACAGCCAGGTGCATTCGCAGCCGGTGACGGCGTACTCCCTGCCGGCCTGCATAGTGACGATCACACTGGATTTTTCCGACGCGCAGGAGAAGGTCAGGCGCGCGGAGGAGCAGTCGCCTCCCCAGTCCTGACGTTTCACCAGCGTCAGGCAGCCGGTCTGCACATGGCCCGGCACATGATAGCCGCAGAACCAGGTCAGCACCGGCGAGGACAAGCCGGAGAAGTGATGGAAGCCTGCGCCGCGGCCGCCCTCGATCATGAAATGCTCGTAGCAGTTGTGGGTCAGGTCGGCCTCGCGCTTCCACGTATCCAGCGCGGTGCGGGCGATATCGTTGGCCAGCTGCCATTCGCCCTGATCCATCAGCGACTTCCACAGGATCCACTGGTGGGGCATCCACACCGAGCCGTTCCAGTAGCCGGAATGGCTGAAGTAGGGCGCGCGGGTATCCACCGCGCTGACGCCGCAGTGAGTCAGGAGACCCTGGCGGATATTCTCCAGCATGCGCTCCCGCTGATGTGCGTCGCATGCGCCTGCGATCAGCGGATACACGCCGTCCAGACCCATGTTGTACTGCACGCCGCTCTCATGGCGCATAAGGCCGGTGAAGCGGCCTTCACTGTCGTGCATGGCATAGCCGAAGTAGCCGGACTCCTCGTCCCAGCAGATCTGCAGGCTGGCGGAAAGGCGGCTGATCGCCTCGTCATAGGCAGGCAGGTCTTCCTCAAAGCCCAGCTGCTGCGCCGCCTGACGCAGGGCTTTGGCCGTCAGGATGGCGAAGGAGGTGGAGATGCAGGGCGCGGCCTGATCCGTCAGATGATTCCGGTGCATGTAAAGCTGGGGCGCGTAGTCGTCCCATCCGCCGGAGTTGTAGAACAGGTGCCAGGTGGTGATCAGCCCCGTCTCAAGCCTGCCGGTGCGGGAGAGACTCTCGATATACCGCCACGCCTGACGCATGCCGGGGTACAGCAGGCGGCACTGATCCCACCCGCCCTGATTCATCAGCTCCCGGAAGGCGAAGATCTGCGTCAGTACGGGGGAGCCGTGGTGTACATAGGGGCCGTGGGGATCGCCCTCCGGCAGCAGATAGGTGTTGAGGCATTCTGCGCCCCGGCGCTGATCCAGCGCCAGCAGGCCTGCGGCGATCATGCCGCTGTCCCATGTATAGAAGCAGTCCCATACCTTGCCGGGGGTATTGTGTTTGATGTAATCGCCCCGGAAGTACTGGGGCCAGACCACGTTCAGCTGGGTGGAGGCGGCCAGCAGCTGCTGGGACAGCTGATACGCTTCGCCCGAGGGGTTGGGATGGAAACGGTGCAGGGGCAGTTCTTCAACCGTCTGCGGCTCCTGATCCCCGGCGCACAGGCGCACGGTGATGAGCTTCTCGCTGCGGGGAGGCAGGAAGACGGGCCGCAGGAACAGATCGGTATAGTGCCCCTCGCCTTCGCCGTAAAGCTGC
>JAFURI010000092.1 GCA_017471885.1 Clostridia bacterium
CCTTCACCGCCTTCCTGACCCCCGACGACGACGACATGATCATGACCAAGGCTGCCCTGAAGGACGTCATCGTTCCCGCTTCCTGGCAGATGATCTACGCCAAGGACGAGGCCGAGTTCGACAAGATCTGGGCTGACACCAAGGCCAAGTGCGAGTCTCTGGGTCTGGACTATGTGATCCAGTACAAGACTGATGACATCAACGCCGCTCTGGCTACCGTGGCTGCGCTGTCCGCCGAGTAAATTCATACTTATCCCCAGCAATCAACCCGCTGCGGCCGTTCCCACACGGGAACGGCCGCTTTTCTTCACCGCAGGAATATGGTATAATTCAGGCAGAATCCATCGCCGTTCACAGGGGTGTACAGCATGAAAAGAAAACTGACTATCCGTCCCCGCAATCGCCTGCTCATCCTGGGCATGGCGCTGGCCTTTGTGGTGTTTGCGGGCACTGCGGCCTATTCTGCCTACTGGTTTGAGCGGGAGAAGGAGCTTCTCCGCTGTGAAAACGCCCGTGATATCCTCTACGACGAATACCGGGACAAGGCCTACGCTCTGTCCGACGTGTATGCGCCCATCTTCCGCACCGAGACCAACGTCAGCGCCATGCGCGGCTATTTCTGCGCTCATCCCGGTACGGTGATGGACGCCTACTTCCGCGCCGCGCTGCTGGATGTGGTTTCCCAGATGTTGGACATGGATCCGGACATTGATTTCATCGTCCTTCACAATCCGGACCTCCCGCAGAACGTATGGGTACAACGGGATGAGCGCAGCCTCGCCCTGCTGCCCGAAGATTTCCCATTTATCCCCCGGAACGGCGGTTACAGTCTCCACGGCTCCATGACATGGTACGACTCCCGGGGCCACGGACACGACGCTTTTGTCATTCAGGGCGGCACCTACTCCCTGGGCGCAGGCTCCATTCTGGTGGGCTACTCGCTGGAGCCCTTCCAGTCTGCGCTCAGCCGCACCTCCGCCTCGGATGCGGCAGTCTTCCTGCTGCTGGCGGGAGACCAGGTGGTGTTTGACTCCAGCGGCCAGCGCTACGGACAAACCTTCGATACGGCATGGATCACGCCGGACAAAACATGGCAATATGACGGTAGCACGGCATGGTGCGCCGATCTGCGCGAGGACACGGGCCGCAACTTCTCCGCGGCGTATCTGTTCCCGCCCTTCGATCTGTTGAAGCTGTCCAACACCAATACATGGCGCATTGTGCTGATCATGCTGGCGTTCATGGCCTTCTATGTGGTGGTCTACATCCTGTCTACCCGGCACATTCTCCATCGCGTATTCTCCATCCGCGAGGGGCTGCAGGCGCTGGGCGCGAACAAGCTGGCCGTAAGGCTTGAGGTGACGCCCCATCAGGACGAGTTTGATGATATAGCAGAGAACATCAACGCCATGGCAGAAACGCTGGAAAAGAATGTAGAGAAGGAATACGAGATGCGCCTGCGGCAGGTGCAGCTGGAGCTGCGGCAGATTCAGGCCCGGTTCAACCCGCACTTCCTGTACAACACGCTGGAGTTGATCCGCGGTCAGCTGTACGAACGCGGCAATGCGGAAAGCGCCGCATATCTGGAGAAGCTGTCCCGCATCTTCCGCAACCTGACCTCCTCCAAGAGCTTTGTGAGCATACAGGAGGAAATATCCTTCTGCACGGTGTACGCGTCTCTGCTGGAGCTGCGGTACGAGAACGCTGTTTCCGTCTCCTACGATATCGCCCCCGAGCTGCTGGAATGCGGCGTGCTGTCCAACCTGATTCAGCCCGTGATCGAAAACTATTTTGTTCACGCGCTGGATGAAAACGCAGACAGCAACGAGCTGGAGATCTCCTGCCAGCCCGAAGGAGACGATCACATCTGCTTCCGCATCTCCAACAACGGCGCAGGCCTGACCCCGGAGCGCATGAAGGAGCTCAACGCCCAGCTGCGCGCGCCGGATATGTCCGCGCGGAGCTATGGCCTGATGAGCATTGCCCGGCGTACGCTGCTTTTCTACGGTGCGGACTGCGGCATCCGGCTGCAGCCCAACCCTTCCGCTCCCGGCATCTGCGTGGAAATCCGCATCCGCCGCATGACGCTGGAAGAGCACGGACGCAAGCTGATGTACTACAAGTAAGCCCTTACTTCATCACGAAAGGAATGATTCTCCATGAAGATGCCTCTGGACTTTGCCCGCGAGGCCTGCAATACCTTGATGCGCCGCTATGCCGCTGAGGATCTGCCGCCCCGCCGTCACTTTCATTATCATCAGGGCGTGTTCCTCTCCGGCATGCATGAGACCTTCCGCCTGTGCGGCGATGAAAAGTACTTTGATTACATCAAGGCGTGGATCGATTCCGTTTTCGATGAGGACGGACGTATCCTTGAATACTCCCACGCCGATCTGGACGACATCCAGCCCGGCATCCTGCTCTTCCCCCTGCTGGAAAAGACCGGCGATCCCCGCTACGAAAAATGCCTGGCCTCCGTGGCGCAGGAGGTGCGGGATATCCCTCGCAACGCCGAGGGCGGCTGGTGGCACAAGACGTACATGAAGGATCAGATGTGGCTGGACGGCCTGTATATGTCCGGCCCCTTCTGCTCGGAATACGCCCGCCGCACCGGCGACAGAGAGCTGGCCGCCGAGGTTGTCCGTCAGGCACTGATGATGGAGCAGAAGACCCTTGATCCGGAAACCGGGCTGCTCTATCACGCGTGGGACGGCGCAAAGGAGGAGGACTGGGCTGATCCCGTCACCGGTCGCGCCTCCGAATTCTGGGGCCGCGCGATGGGCTGGGTGCCGGTTGCCCTGCTCAACGATCTGGATTTCCTGCCCGAGGATCTGGAGGGCCGGAGCGAACTCATCCGCATGGCCGTGCAGCTGCTGGAGAGCCTGTGCCGCTACCAGTCCGCCGAGGGAAGGTGGTATCAGGTGGTCAATAAGGGCGGTCAGGCAGGCAACTGGCTGGAGAACTCCTGCTCCTGCCTGTATGTGGCGGGCCTGTGCAAGGCCATCCGCATGGGGTATATGGACAAAAAATACTGGAACAACGCCCGCCGCGGCTACGAGGGCGTTATCGCCAGCCTCGAATGGCAGGGGGATGATATCCAGATCGGCCACGTGTGCATCGGCACCGGCGTGGGCGATTACCAGCACTACTGTGACCGCCCCGTGTCCATCAACGATCTGCACGGCGTAGGCGCATTCCTGATCATGTGTACCGAGGTGCAGCAGCTTCTCAATTCCGGTCTGATTGACTGAAGGAGGAAAACGCACATGAAAACGACTCTGACGTGGCTGCAGCCGCAAGGCTGTCAGACCGGCGCAGCCAGCTTCGGCATACCGTGGGAAAAGGGCGTGCTTGACCGCAGCGTCCCTCTGTACCTGTACGACGAGCAGGGCGATATTGTGCCCGCCCAGCATGAGGCCCGCGCCTACTGGCCCGACGGCTCAGTGAAGTGGACGCTGCACAGCGCCGCGCTGACCTCTCCCTCCGCATCCTATACCGTCAGCGACGAGGCCCCCGCCGCTCCTGCCCAAGGCCCTGTCCTGCGGATGGAAACGCTGGCTGACGGCCTGCGCATCACAAACGGCAGCAGCGTCTGGACGCTGCGCAACGGACGCACGCCCCTCCTGTGCCGCTATGGCGCCATGGAAATCGAGGGCAGGCTGATCATGCTCTGCGACCAGCGGCTTGAAACCGGCAGCGACGATCAGCTGACCCGCACCGTTCCCTACGACGGCGAGGTAAGGCGCATCGTCGTGGAACGGCAGGGCGACTGCTGCTGCGTTGTGAAACTCAACGGCGTGCATGTGCGCCGCAGCCGGGAGTTATCCCGCATCTGGCTGCCCTTCGAGCTGCGCCTGTACTTCTTCGCAGGCGAGGCTTCGGTGCGCATGGTGCATACCTTTGTGTATGACGGCAATCAGGAGGAGGATTTCATTCGCGGCGTGGGCATGACCTTCACGGTGCCCATGAGCGGCGAGCTGCATAACCGTTTCGTCCGTCTGGGCGGCGAAACCGGTCTGTTCTGCGAGTCTCCCCTGAGTCTTTGGGACCGCCGCAAACAGAATGATCCCTACCGTCGCCAGCTGGCAGGTAAAATCAACCCCGCGCCGAGTCATCTGTGCGACAGCGATATGACGATCTGGCGTGATTACAAGCTGACCCAGCTTTCCAGCGATCACTACGATATCCGCAAGCGCACCGGCGACTCCCGGGTGTACGTCCGGGGCGGTGCGGGCCGCAGAGCCATGGGCGTGGCCTATGCAGGCAGCGTGGGCGGCGGCCTCGCGCTCTTCCGCCGTGACTTCTGGCAAAAAGCTCCCTCCTCGCTGGAAATCAACCATACTACCTCCTCCACCGCCGAAATGAAGCTGTGGTTCTACAGCCCCGACGGCGAACCCATGGATTTACGTCACTACGACCTGAACGCCCATCCCAACCACTGCTATGAGGGCTTCAACGAGATGTTCAGCACGCCTAACGGCGTCGCCAACACCAACGAGATGGTCTTCGAGCCCTTCTCCACCTATCCCGGCAACGATGCGCTGGTGGAGCGCGCCCGCTGCTGGCAGTCCCCCAATCTGCTGCTGTGCGATCCTGCGTATCTGCTCAGAACCCGTGCGCTGGGCGACTCCTTCGCCCCCGAGGATCGTTCCACTCCCGGCAAGGCGCTGATTGAGAGCTATCTGGACGATCTGTTTGAGCAGCACAAGCGCATCCGCGAGCAGTATGACATGTACGGCTTCTGGGATTACGGCGATATCCGCCATGCGTATGATCCCGACCGGCACAACTGGATGTATGACATGGGCGGCTTTGCATGGCAGAACACCGAGCTGGTGCCCAACCTGTGGCTGTGGTTCGGGTTCCTGCGCTCCAACCGGGAGGATTACTTCCGCTGGGCCGAGGCCATGACCCGCCACTGCTCCGAGGTGGATCTGTACCACTCCGGCCCCTTCCGCGGTCTTGGCAGCAGGCACAACGTGGTGCACTGGGGCTGCTCCTGCAAGGAGTGCCGCATGACCCTGACGCAGCTGTACAAGCCCTACTACTACCTCACCGGCGACGAGCGCACCGGCGCCATCATGACCCGGATGAAGGACGTGGACATGGCCATGGTCGCCATGGATAAGCTGCGCTACAACACCCTCGACGATCTGAGCTGTCATCCCCGCCTCGGCCCCGACCTGATGGTGATGCTGGGCAACTGGCTCACCCACTGGGAGCGCACGGAGGATTCCCGCTATCGTGACAAGATCCTGAAAACTGTGGAGCATCTGCGCGGTGCAGACGGCTTCTGCCATGTGAAGGTCTGGGGCGTGGATCCGCAGACGAGCGAAATGACCCTCGCCTCCCAGGATCCTCCGGGCGGCCCCAACTGGCACTTCAATTACTGCTTTGGCAGCGAGTACGTTTGGCCGGAAATCCTGAACGTGCTGGAAGACGAGGAGCTGTGGCACGGCTTCCTCAATTCGGGACTGATTTTCTCCCTTGACGGAGATCCGGACGGGCTGGCCGATCGCTTTGCCGATGCACCCACCCCACCGAAGGGCAACATGAAGTCCTACTGGAACGGCGTGGCCGCCTATGCCGCCGGCAAGACAGGCGACCGGACGCTGGCCATGCAGTGCTGGGAGAACATCATCGGCAATCCCGGCCGCCCTCAGCACGACAACATCCCCATGCCTATCCGTCCCCGGAGGATTACCGGCTCCTCGCTTCACAGGGAGGTGGACGAGTATCCCTTCATCACCGGCAACAACACCGGTCAGTGGGGCTCCCACGTCATTGTGATGCTGGCGCATATCGCCCGGTATGTGGACGAGTACTTTGAAAGCATTAAACCCTAAGGACACAAAAAAGGAGACCCGTAAGCGGGTCTCCTTCTTTGTTATGCTTTGTTTTCGTACGCCCCCAGTTCCATCGGGAAGAAATGGAAGGTGGACGGCGGCAGCGAATTGAAGTAGGCCGTCACCACCGGATTCTCCTCGCTGCGCATCTTCTGCCGCCACTGGCTGGGCGATACGCCGTGAATCCGCCTGAACTGCCTGTTGAAGCTGGAGGGCGAAGGATAGCCCACCTGCAGGCCGATCTCCGTAATGGAGAAATCACAGTTGTACAGCAGCACGCATGCACGGTCGATGCGCACCATCTGCACATAGTCCAGCGGCGACCACCCCAGCACCTGCTTGAACAGCCTCCGGAAGTGGGATACACTCACATGGCACAGCCTGCTCAGCTTCTCAATGGACACGTCCTCCATGAAGTTTTCCGCAATGTAGGCGATGGCCGGCGCAATGCAGCCCAGCTGGCTGTTAACGTACTGCTCGTCCTTCGCCGTGCCGGAGTAATTCCTGAGCAGCAGCAGGAACAGCGTGGCAAACAGCTCCCTCACCACATGATGATAATGGGTGCGGCCGTTTTCCATCTCGTCGATGATCATCTTCAGCACCGTCATGATCTGCCCCTGCGCCCCGTCCCTCAGGACGCACTCTGCGCCGCACACGTCCCGCTGATACTCGCTGAGCATGTTGCTCAGGCGGGGGCTCAGATTGGGCAGCATCTTCTGCGGATCCACATAGATCCACTTCCAGCCGCAGACCTGACCCTCATCCACGCTGTGCGCATGGGGGATGTTCGGCGGAGCGATCATCATGCACGGGGCCTGAATCTCCAGCGTCTGGTTACCAATGTGGTACTTGCCTGTGCCGGAATACAGGAAGCCGATCTCCATGCAGTTGTGGAAATGCATCCGCGTGATCGGCTCCGGATGGCTTTTCCACGAATCGCCCAGCAAGCCAATCACCGGAAAATTGGCCGGAAGGTCAAAGTGGCGGTAGTAAATATTCTGCTGCATGCCCTGTTGCATCGCAAATTCCGCCTCTCTTCATTCACAATTGGCTGATCAAGCCATCTGCTCCACAGCCTCGACTACCCAGCCAAAGCGCTTGATATCCACCGTGGCAGGCAGAGTGCAGTCCGCGCCCAGAATCACGCCCGTCTTGCCGGCGCGCTCCACCAGACGGCGGGTCTCTTCCTGCACCTGCTCCTTGGTACCGGAGAACAGCACGCCCTGGGGACGGTTGTCAAAGCCGCCCAGCACACCGCGGCCGCCGAAGAACTCCATGCCCTGCACCAGATTCATATCCTCAATGTAGCATGCCCAGTTGACGGTCTTGGCGGGATAGTCCTGCCAGATCTCCATGTTGTTGGGGATGCCGGCCCAGCCGCAGCAATGCAGCACGTTGGTCTCGGAGAACTTGTTGGCATGCTCCAGCACGCGCTTGTCGGTGGGGGTGATATGCTCGCGGTAGTACTCGGGCGTAAAGCGGTTCTTCTCGCCCGCCTGCACGCAGTAATACACGCCGTCAATGCCGGCCTCGGTCACCAGCAGCTCGCACAGGGTGCAGCAGTCCTCGGCAATCACGTCCAGCGCATAGGCGATGGCGGCGGGATCCTTCTTCAGGTGCTCCATCACCAGATCGTCGCCCACGCCGAAACGGATCAGAGAGAAGGGCGCAAACACGTTGTAGATGACCACCATGTCGTCCTTCAGGCCTTCCTTGACGGCCTTGGCGCGGGCCACCTGCTCGTAGATGAAGGGATGATCCTTGCCCAGAGGCTTCATGGCATACCAGTCCTGCGGTTCCTTCACGGCCTTGGCCACAGGGTTGGGATAGTCAAAATAGCTGTCGCACATGATTTTGACCATATCCACGTCGATGGTGTTGTAGTAGTCATGATGAGCCTTCACACAGGCTTCGCCCACGCCCTGCTCTGCAAGGAAATGGAACCAGAAGCCCACCGGAGGACGATCCACCGGCTCAAGATTCATGGCAGCCAGAACTCGTTCGCGCTTGTTCATGGAAAAACCTCCCTCGTTTATTTTGAGATCATCATATCAAGGATCACATGATCCGTCTGATTCATGCCTTCGCTGCCCAGGTTCGCCAGGTTGCGGATGCTTTCCTCCGCGTCATCGGCAATGATGCCGTCCAGATGGGTAGCCGATACGCCCGCCAGCGCCAGCTGGGCGCACTGGATCGCGCTGGCCAGCGAGCTGGCAATCTTCAGCGCGCAGCCGGACTTCGCGCCGTCACAGATCAGGCCGGAAATATCGGCGATCATGTTCTGGATGGCAAAGAGAATCTCCCTGAGGCCGCCGCCCAGCAGATAGGCGATGGCGCCGGAGGAACCGATGGACGAAGCGATGGCGCAGCCGCACAGGGGCGACAGCTTGCCGATATGGGACTTGATGTGGATGGTGATCAACTGGCTGAGCGCCTCGGCCCGGAGCATCTGCTCCTTGTCTGCACCCAGCTTGCGGGCCGCCGCCGCCACCGGCAGGCTGGCGCTGATGCCCTGATTGCCGCTGCCCGCGGTGCTCATCACCGGCAGGGTACAGCCGGCCATACGCGCATCCGCCGCAGCGGATGCATAGGCGCACACATACTCGGACAGGGTCATCTCCTCCATGGTGCGGCCGCCCATAAGCACTTTGCCCACGCGCATGCCGTAATCATGGCTGAGGCCCTCCTGCGCAATGGCGTCGTTCATGGCGATCACGTCGCACAGGAATTCCAGCTCCTGCGCCGGAACAGTGGTCACGAAGCCGTAAATGCCCTCCACGTTCAGATCATGGGCGGCGGAGGCGCCGGGATGCAGCGTCTGGGAGGTATGATGCTCCAGCACCTGATCATCCAGCTGCACATGGGTGATGGAGGTATGCGCATCCTCAATGATGCACACCGCCTCGTGACCCTGCGCAAACACATGGGCCTCGATGTACAGCTTCTTCTCCGTATCCTTGGTGCCCACGGAGATCACGCCCTGCGCGGCATACTCGCGGGCCTTCTGATAATCCGCCGGGCCTGCGCCGGAAAGCACCTCCAGCCCATAGCCGGAATGACCCGCCACGCAGCTGAGCGCGGAGGCTATTTCAAGGCCCACCATGCCGGTGCCGGGAATACCCACGCCCATGGCGTTTTTCAGGATGTTGCGGCTGACCTGAAGCTCAATCTTCTCCGGCATGCAGCCCAGGGTCTCACGGGCTTTGGCGACTGCCAGCGCCACGGCGATGGGTTCCGTACAGCCCAGCGCGGGCTTGATCTCCCTGCGCATGGCCTCCAGGTACTTCTGATAATCCATCTTACTTCTCCTTGATCCTGTCTACTTCGTCCAGCGCCATCACGCCCATGGCGTACACGCGCATGAAATTCAGAATGTGCTCCACGTCCTCGCTCTCGTCGCACTGGTGATAATCGCCCCGGCCCGCCCGGAAGATGTGCGGCGGGAACTCGCGGCCCGGCATACCCGGCCCGAAGCCGAATGCATTGGGCAGATAGGCGGCATAGTTGCCGCCGGACATCACAAAGGGCTTGTCCTCACGGTGCATCACGTCGTTGTAAACGCGGGTAAGGGTCTCCACCACCGGATGATCCGCCGGGAAGAAGCAGGAGGGCCGCAGGCTGATTTTCACCGCATCCGCGCCGATATCCGCCGCTCTGGCCTTCGCCCTGCGGCAGATATCCTCTCCGTCCGCCGTCACCGGCAGAATCATGTACAGCCTGACCTGCAGCCGTCCGTCCTGCCAGCGGATCTCCGTCGCGCCCATCTGCAGCTTGCCGGAAAGCTCGTCCTCATAATGCACGTCCAGCGTTTCGCCGTGCCAGCTGTCAATCAGCCCGGCAAGACCGTTCAGCTTCCGCGCATCTGCGGGGAATTGCTCCGCCAGCAGCCCGAGCATATTCACCACGGCATTCTCCACGCCGCCAGCCTTGAAGATATGGGCAGATTCGCCCTTCGCCGTCAGGCTGCCGCCGTCCTCAAGGGTTACGGTAATCTCCTCCGGAGTCACCGAAGGATTGTTGTTCTGATGGAAGGAAACCCTGTGCGCAAAGGGAATCTCCAGCCCCAGCCGCATGCTGCCCCGCTGCGCCACGCACACCGGGAAACCGCAGTCCGGCACAATGGAGAGATCCGGCGTGGGATAATGCGCCACAAAGTAGCGCGCATCCTCCATGCCCGTCTCCTCGCTGGTGCCCATGTAAAGGCTGTAACCCCGGCGCAGCTTCACGCCCAGATCCCGCAGGCAGTTCATCACATGGAATACGGCAATGGCGGTCATCTTGTTGTCCTGCACGCCGCGGCCGATGAGATACCTGTCCTCCACCAGGCGGCACTCATAGGGCGGATAGTCCCACTCCGCAGGATCCGGCACGGGCACCACGTCCAGATGCGACCAAAAGCCGATCTTCTCCTCGCCCTCGGTGAAGGTGATGGCGCCCACGTAATTGTCGTAATTGCGGGATGCGTAGCCGTGCTTTTTTCCCAGCTCGAACATGTAGGTCAGCACGTCCCGGCAGGCCTGTCCGAAGGGCGGAACCTTCTCGTCGGGAACCGAAACGCTGGGAATGCGTACCAGACCGACCAGATCGTCAATGATTTCCTGACGGTGTTCCTTCAGCCATGCATCAACCTTTGTCATCAGCGTCTGATTCATACGTATTCACCTTTCCACAGCAGAATACCCTGTAAGGATATCATACCCTGTCCAAGCCGAAATTGCATGCTGAATTGATGCATAAAACGCGCAGAAATGACTTTTTCACACTTTTTTCGGGCAAGAATGAGCGTTTCGGCATCATCTTTGCTCGTTCCGGCATTGGAAAAACCATGCCGAAAAGGTAGCATGCTGTTAAAGGAGTTGATCGTTATGATTCAGGAACGTCTGGAGCGGGTTCGCGCCCGCATGCGCGCGCATGGGTTGGATCAGCTGATCATCACCCAGCCGCAGGCCATCTATTACCTGACGGGGCTGTGGTGCAACCCCATGGACCGGCTGGACGCACTCATCGTCACGCAGGAAAGGTGCCGCATGCTGTGCTATGTGCTGGCGGTCATCGAGCCGGAGGACTGCGAGGTCAGCATCTACTCGGACACCGGGGTGACCAATCCCCGTCTGAGCGATCTGCTGGAAAGCGGCGTCACCGGCGTGGACGGCTACATGCACAGCCGTTTCCTGCTGCCGCTGATGCAGCTGCGCCCCGATCTCCATATGCGGGTTTCTTCCTGTGTGGAGGAGGCTCGCATGATCAAGACCGACGCGGAGATCGCCCTTCTGCGCCGCGCCAGCGAAGTGACTGACGACGTCTTCGCCGACGCCTTCAGCAAGATCCGCGAAGGCATGACCGAGCTGGAGCTGGGCGCGGTGTTCTCGGACAGCTTCCTCGCCCACGGCGTGGGACGCTTCGCAGGCGATCCCATGGTGTGTTTCGGCGCAGGCTCCTCCGAGCCCCATCACACCCCCGGCAATGCCCGTCTCAAACCCGGCGACGCCATCTGTGTGGACACCGGCAAGCGCATCGACGGCTACTACAGCGACATGACCCGCACTGTGTTCTTCCGCAGCGCCAGCGAGGAGCAGCGGAAGGTCTACCAGGTGGTGCTGGAGGCCAACATGGCAGCGCTGAGCCTCATCCGCCCCGGCGTGCTGCTCTCCGACATCCATGAGGCCGCCTGTAAGGTCATCCGCGACGCGGGCTACGGGGATTACTACCCCCATCGCACCAGCCACGGCATTGGCATTGATTTCCATGAAGAGCCCTTTGACGTGGTGGGCCGCGCCCTGCCCGTGGAGGAAGGCATGTGCTTCTCCGTGGAGCCCGGCATCTACCTGCCCGGACGCTTCGGCGTACGCATCGAGGATCTGGTGGTCGTCACCAGGGACGGCTACAGCCTGCTGAATCATTCACCCAAGGAACTCACCATCATCGAATAAGAAAGTCCCGCCCGATCCTCCGTGTGAAGGATCGGGCGGATTTTTTATCAGCCCAGGATCGCGTCGATCTGCGCCAGCTCCTCCGCCGTGAAGGGAGCCGCATCCAGCGCCTTGACGTTCTCAATGATCTGGGAGGGACGGCTTGCGCCGATCAGCGCAGAGGTGACGACCTCGTCGCGCAGCACCCATGCCAGCGCCATCTGGGACAGCTCCTGGCCGCGCTTCTTCGCAATCTCGTTCAGAGCGCGAACCTTATCCATCTTCTCCTGGGTAATGGCGTCAGGCTTGAGATAACGGGGATCATGGGCCGCGCGGGAATCCGCGGGAATGCCGTTGAGGTACTTGGTGGTCAGCAGACCGTTCTGCAGGGGCGCGAAGCAGATGCAGCCCACTCCCTCGCGGCGCAGCACGTCCTCCAGACTGCCGGTATCGCCCATGGGCTTTTCAATCCAGCGGTTGAACATGGAGTAGCTGGGCTGATGGATCAGCAGATGGGTCTTCAGATCGCCCAGAGCCTTCACCACAGCCGCGGTCTGCTCGGCATTGTAGTTGGACACGCCCACATACAGGGCCTTGCCGCTGCGCAGAATCTGCTCCAGCGCGCCGGCAGTTTCCTCAATGGGGGTCTCCGGATCGGGACGATGATGATAGAAGATATCCACATAGTCCACATTCATGCGCTTCAGGCTCTGATCCAGACTGGCGATCAGGTACTTACGGCTGCCGAAGTCGCCGTAGGGGCCCTTCCACATGTCGTAGCCGGCCTTGGTGGAGATGATCAGCTCGTCGCGGTGAGGCTTCCAGTCCCGCAGCATGTGCATACCGAAGTTGCGCTCCGCCTCGCCGTAGGGAGGGCCGTAGTTGTTGGCCAGATCGAAGTGGGTAATGCCGTTGTCAAAGGCGGTGCGCAGCAGGCTCTGCTGCACGCCGAAGGGCGTGATGTTGCCGAAGTTGTGCCACAGTCCCAGTGAAATGACGGGCAGCTTCAGGCCGCTCTTGCCGCAGCGGCGGTAGGTCATTTTGTCGTAACGGGTTTCCGCAGGGATGTAAGTCATGGTGCAACCTCCTGTGTGTTGATTATCGTTTCGATCAGGGCGTCTGTTTTTGCTTTGGATATGAGGAAACGGGCACATCCGCCCCGGACGATCAGATCATAGCTTTCATCGAAATCTGTCAGCGAAAGCGTCCAGACTTCACCGGTATTTAATGTATATTCCATCTGCAGCCGCAGCTCTCCTGCCTCCGCATCCTCCGGGACGTACCGCTCGATCAGCATGCCGATCATCTGCTGGTACAGGGGCAGGAATTCCTCCTCCGCCATGGCGCGGCCGTTCACCGCATAGGCGGCGTTTGCCTGATCCGTATGGAACACCACGGTCTCGTCCTGCGTCCGGACGGTGATCTCCTCCACCTGACTGAGCATCACCAGTCCCGGCAGCTGCTCCGCCAGCCACGGTACGGATACGTCGCCGAGGAAGGACAGGCTCTGGGGATCAAGGGTGTACACCGCGTCCTCCCCGTCGATGCGCAGCGTATACGCACCGTCCTTTTCGCCGATGGTCAGCCGGGTTGAAACCTTATCCTCCAGCAGCAGCACCGCCAGCGGCTCATCCAGCCCCCAGTCGGCGTCCTGCCCGTGCAGATCCTTAACGCCGGTGATCTGCAGCTGCTCCAGCGCCAGATACACCTCCGCCGCACGCTCGGCATTGGCGGGATAATGGATGGGCTCCGTCAGCTCTACCTTGGTATTGAAGGGATTGGTCTTCGTCACCCGGGCGATGGCAACGGTCTCCGCGCCCGGCTGCGCGACCGTAACGGACAGGAGCGTCTGCGCCGTGAAGCGCTCCGACAAATCCGGCAGCGCGTAAAGGGCCTGCTTTTTCGTGTTCAGCGTCTGCTGCAGGGAGTTGTTGACCACCCAGATTGCGTTATCGCCCTCCATCTGCGCGTACCATCCCTCGCCCGTAGGCACAGGATTGCCAAGCCGCAGCGTCAGATGCGTGCCGTCCTCGTAGGTGAATTCCGCCTGCAGCGCCTGCGCTCCCAGACCGAAGTCCTCCGGATCGCCCTCAAGCCTCTGCCGGGCGATCACCGCCGCGCCGCTGGAAAGCAGCTCCTTCGCGGCATGCTGATCCACCGCCGCCCCCTCTCCCTGAAGGCTGCATACGCCCTCCGACAGGATCAGGGTATAGCTTTCGTTCTGCGCGGTCACGGTCACGCGGCAGGGCGTACCCAGACGCCCGGGAATCAGCTGGGTGAAGGTGATTTCCCGCTGCGCCGCAGCCGTTTTCTCACCGTCCGGCGAAAGCACGCCCGCCGCCGCAAGGCACAGGATCAGGAACGTCAGGCTGCAGGCAAGCGCTGCCGCAAGCCATGGTATCCGCCCCTGCGGCCTGCGCAGCTGCTCCGGGGCTTCAAGCTTCCATGCTTCTCTGTTCATTTCCGCCGCCTCCTGATCAGCACCACGGCTCCCGTCAGCACCGCCGCAAGGGGAAGCGCCAGCGTCGCCAGCAGTACACGCCAGCTTTCCTGCGCCGTCAGGGCCGGCAGCGCGTGGCCCTGCAGCGTCTGCAGCGGCACATGGATCTCGTTATCCCGCTGTGCCAGCCAGCGGATCACGCTCATGGTCATGTCCAGATTATAGGTGGCGTTCAAAAGACTGTTATCCACCGCAGCGTAAAGGCTGCCCATCAGCACCATGCGCATTTCCGCCTGCGCTTCTTCATCATATCGGCTGACGCCGACCGCCAGCTGCTGCCGTCCCGTGAGCATGCTGCTGTCCCGCGCCATGGAATCGCTGTCCAGCGGGCATACGTAGGCCAGATCAGACGTGCAGAGCAGCGCCTCATAGGTGACGCCGGACAGAGGAATCTCCGGGCCGGTGATGCTCCGCGAGCCGGGCAGCAGCACCCGCTGATTCTCCTCCATGCCCTCAAGCGCTCCGCTTTGCAGATTGAGGGCGGGCATCAGGTACAGGGGTGAGTTCATCCAGAAGCCGGCGGAGCGTTCGTCCTCAATCACGATGCCGCTGCCGAAATCAAGGGATACCTTCTGCGCCAACTGAGAAAAGCGTGGCATTCCCGTCATATCCAGCGATGCGTCGCAGGCCAGCAGAAGTCTTCCGCCATTCTGCAGGAAGCGGCTGATTTCCTCCGCCTCCGCGTCCAGCAGGTCCCTTGCGGGAGACAGCGCCAGCAGCACGTCGCCGGGCTGAAATATACGATCTTCAATCCGTTCCAGCTCGCCCACGGCGTAGTTTTCGTCCGCCAGGAGGCTGCAAAGCTGTGTGCAGTCCGCCATACCTGCCTCGTCATGCCCGGTCAGGAACCACACCTGCCGCCTCTCGCCGCCGTGTACGCTGCGTA
This sequence comes from Clostridia bacterium, assembly GCA_017471885.1. Taxonomy (GTDB): domain Bacteria; phylum Bacillota; class Clostridia; order Christensenellales; family Aristaeellaceae; genus UBA11524. The sequence continues at coordinate 15,142 of JAFURI010000092.1, forward strand.
TGGCCGCGGTGATTCTCTGCTCCCCGGCAAAGCCCGTCAGCACATAGCCGCCCGACGAATCCATCTGATAGGTAAACAGTTCTGATGCATCCGTCAGCGCGAAGCGGGATTCATCCGCGTTGGTCACGATGACGGAGCCCTCGGCAATGCTCCTGCCGGACTGGGCAAAGGCGCGAATCCGCGCAGGCTCCCTGACCGGATCAATGGTCGCAGCAACCACGTTCCCCCGCCTCTCGTAGGCGGAGGCAAGGGTTTCCAGCATCTGCCGCTGAACGGAATCCGTTTCCGCCCGGAACACCAGATACAGGCAGGTCTCCTCCTCCAGGCTGGCCAGCACCGCTTCGGTGCCCTCGCTCAGGCGGGTCAGCGCGTTGGGCGAAAGATCCCATACCACATTTCCCTTCTCCTCCAGCACACACAGCCCTGCGCTGATCATCACCGCACACATTACGAGCGCGAGGCTCCGCAGCACGGGGGACGTACGATATCCGCGCATACGCTCACCTCCTCCTGTGCCTGCGGCGGTCCAGTACAAGGACGGCCGCGCACAGCATCACGCTGATGAACAGCAGGAAATACCCGATATCCGTCGGATAGATCACACCGGAGGCAATCTGTGCATAGCGGGAATTCAGCGCGATGCATTTGAGCAGCGCAGGCAGGAAAGGCAGCCACGGCGTAACCAGCGAGGCAGAGGACATCTCCGCCAGCTGCAGCAGCATGTTGACGGCCAGCGTCAGCACAGCGGCGGTAATCTGGCTGTCCGTCAGTGCGCTCACCAGCAGCCCCGCTGCGACGTAGCTGCCGCCCAGCAGCAGAAAAGCCAGATAATGAGCCGCCACCGCGCCCCAGGACATGGATACCCGCAGCGCCAGGATCAGCACATACAGCCCTGCCCCCAGCAGCGATACGGCCACCACGCCCATGGCCGCCAGAAACTTGCCCGCCACCACCGCCGTCAGCGGCGTGGGACTGCTGATATACAGCTGATCCGTCCTCTGCCGGTGCTCTTCGCTGAACAGACGCATGGTCAGCAGCGGAACTATCAGCATAAACAGATAGCTCAGGTTGCCGAACAGGTCGGTCAGATCCGCCGAGGCAGCCAGAATGTTGTACAGGAAGAAGAACGCCGCGCCCAGCAGCCAGAAGATTGCGATGAACACATATCCTGTGGCGGTGTAGAAGTACGACCTCCATTCACGCTTCATCACGCTGAGCATGCTTCACGCTCCCTCCTGCATCAGCTTCATGAACAGATCCTCCAGCTCCACGTCCATGGGATGGAGCATCCGCAGCGGAATTCCCGCCTCCAGCAGATAGCGCGGGATCATTTCTGCCAGATCGTTTTCAGCGCACACCATCAGCTCCTGCCAGCCCAGTTCGCGGGGCGGAAGGGGGATGATCTGCGTCACGCCGGGCAAGCCGCCCAGTGCCTCCTCCGCACCCTCTCCGGCCCTGATCCGCACCCGGCGGTCCTTATGCCGAACCTGCGCCGCGATCTGCGCCAGCGTGCCGGACGCCACGGTTTCACCCCGGCGGAGGATGATCAGCGCAGAGCACACGTCCTCCACCTCCGACAGGATGTGGCTGGACAGAATCACCGCATGCTCCCGGCCCAGTTCACGGATCAGCTCCCGAATGGAGACAATCTGCTCCGGATCCAGTCCCGCAGTGGGCTCGTCCAGCACGATCAGCCCCGGGTTGCCGATCAGCGCCTGCGCCAGCCCCACCCGCTGCCTGTAGCCTTTGGACAGGCTTCGCGCAGGGCTGTTCATGCGGTCAGCCACGCCGGTCATCTCGCACAGCTGCTGAATATGCTGCCTGCGCTTGCCGGGACGGATCCGCTTCAGCCCGCAGACGTACTCCATGCACTCCTTCACCGTCAGTTCAGGATGCAGGGGAGGCGTTTCAGGCAGATAGCCCACTTCGCAAAGGTAGTCCGGGCCCAGACGGCGCACGTCCGTGCCATCCCAGCTGATGCTCCCCGACGTGGGTGCAAGATAGCCCGCGATGACGTTCATGGCGGTGGATTTTCCCGCGCCGTTCAGCCCCAGCAGACCCATGATCTGCCCGCGCTCCACGGTGAAACTCAGATCCTTCAGCGCCGTGTGATGGTGGTATTTCTTCGAAATCTGATCCAGCTTCAGCATCAGCGGCGCTCCTTTCGCTTGCATTGATCCACCGGCCCGAAAGCAAAGGCCGACCGTGCAGAAATGCACGGCCGGCCAGAGATTATGGCATTACATCACTGCAAATACCAAACTGATTACTGGGGATTGACGAACGCGTTGTACTGCTCGGTCCAGACAGCGCTGCGGACAGAACCGTCGATTTCCCAAGCGGTCTTCACGGTCTGGTTCCACTGATCCTCGGTCAGCTCGCCAACCAGGGCCTTCTCCATGGCTTCCTTGATCAGGGTCTGGGCGTCGTCGGTCAGGAACTCGGCGTCGGTGCCATTCAGATCATAGGGCACATAGTAGTCGAAGGGAGGCACAGCCTTGATGCCCGCGTCGATCTGATTGCGCATCTCGTAAGCGGTGTAGGCACGCCAGGTGGAGTTCTCCTTGGTGATCAGGGGTTCGGGATACTTGCCGTAGTCATACCACTCCAGCAGCATGTACTCAAGCATGTAGCGGTCGGTAGCGCCCGCGGGCTGCTCGAAGTACTCGCCGTCTTCGGTCAGGATGTAGTGGTCGCCTTCGATACCGTAGGTCACCAGCATGTAGTTCTCTTCAGTCTCGAACATCCAGTTCAGCAGCTTCAGAGCCCACTGGGGATCTTCAGAGGTAGCGGACAGAGCGACCTCAGCCATGTAGGTGGGGTTGCCGCCCCAGGCGTTCACGCCGGAGGGAGCGTCGGTGAAGTTGGGGATAGCGGCCCATGCGCACTTGCTGTCGGGGTTGGCAGCCACCAGGCGCTCGGTGCCCTGCAGGCCCATGTTGTACCAGCCGGAGCACATGCCGATACGGTCGGCAGCGCCCATGTCGTTGGCGGTCTCGTTGGTCATGGTCAGGTAATCCTGGTTGATGTAACCCTTCTGATACCATTCAGCGCCCTTGCTCACCAGAGCCCAGGCGTTCTTGTGCATGTACCAGGGCTTCACGGTGCCGTCCTCGTCCAGGAAGCGGTCGTTGTTGTCGCAGTCGCCCTTGGCGCCCAGATAGTAGACGTGCAGGGGGCCGGAGAACAGGCTCTGGAAGTAGGGGATGTAGCCGTACTCGTCGTTGGGGTCGCCGTTGCCGTTGACGTCTTCCACCTTGACGCCCTCAAAGTAGGCTTCCAGCTCGGCCAGGGTGGTGGGCATTTCCATGTTCAGGGCTTCCAGCCAGTCGGTACGCAGGGAGGGGATGCCGCCGGCGGTGAAGGTCTCGTGACGGGGCAGAGCCCAGATGTTGCCTTCGCCGTCCTTGCAGGGAACCCATGCTTCTTCGGGGATCATGGCCATGATGTTGGGAATCAGAGCCAGATGCTCCTCGGTGTAGGGCTGCAGCGCGCCGATGGAAGCGTACTCAGACCACACGCCGCCGTTGGCGGTCAGGTTGATGCAGTCGAACTTCTCGGAGCCGGCGAACATGACGTTCACCTTCTCGTCCCAGGTGTTCTCAGCCACAACGATGACTTCGAACTTGATGCCGGACTTCTCCTCGATCAGGGCCTTGATCTTGTCGTTCTCGGTCTTGTTTTCCTTGTTGGAGTTGGAGCGGATCACGAAGCGGGCGGGCTCAGTCTGTTCGGATTCCGCGCCGGCAAAAGCGGGAATGGACAGCAGGCTCAGCAGCATTGCGATCGCAAGCACCAGAGAGACCAGTTTCTTCATACAGGTATCCTCCTTGTTTATTTTCAGGGCAAACCCTTGCCCTAAAGGTACGTACATGTGGCAGAACATCTTCTGCCGTCCGCAGGACTGAAAATCGTATCCGTCGGCTTTGCCGGCGGGGCGGAACATAACCACGCGGAAGAAAGCGGAACCGAAGGCGCGCAGCTCAATCGCGAGCCGGGTGCGAGCACTGCCCGCTTAGCCCTTCACAGAGCCCACCAGCATGCCCTTGACGAAGTATTTCTGCAGGAAGGGATACACGCACAGGATGGGCACGGTTGCAATCACGATGGTCGCCATACGAACCGTCTCTGCCGGGGGAATGAAGTCCATGGATGCGTCAACCGTGGTGATGTCGGACACGGTAGCGGAGTCGATCAGCTGGCGCAGGGTGTACTGCATGGTCCACATCTTCTTGTTGTTCATGTAGAGCATGGAGTCAAACCAGGAGTTCCAGTGATATACCGCATAGAACAGGGTGATGGTGGCAATGGACGCCGTGGACAGCGGCAGGTAGATGCTGAAGAACACCCGCAGATCATTGGCGCCGTCCAGCTTGGCGGACTCCTCCAGCGAATCGGGAATCTGCGCGAAGAAGTTGCGCATCACGATCAGGTTAAAGGCGTTGACCAGAGAAGGCAGGATGTACACCCAGAAGTTGTTCAGCAGGCCCAGATTCTTGTTCAGCAGGAAGCTGGGGATCAGGCCGCCGGAGAACCACATGGTGAAGACGATCATCGCCGTCAGGGGCTTGCGCAGAGGATAGTACTGCTTGGACAGAGGGTATGCCAGAAGCGTCGTGACGATGATATTCAGCGTCGTACCGATCAGGGTACGCATGATGGTGGTCATGTAGGAGTTGACGATGTTGGAACCGGAGGCCAGAATGAACTCATAGCCGGACCAGTCGAAATAAGCGGGAATCAGACGCAGCGGATGCAGCGCGCGCTCGATTTCCGGCGTGACGGAGCGGCCCACCACGAACAGAACCGGATAAATCATCAGCACGCAGATGAACACCATGATGATGTTGTTGATGACCAGGAAGATTTTTTCGCCTCGTGTCAAAGCGCCGTTCATCGTTCCATCCCCCTTTCTTAGAACAGGCCCTGGGCGCCGAGCTTCTTGCTGGCCAGATTGGAGAACACAATCATGGCCAGAGCAAGCACGGACTTCACCAGACCGACAGCTGCAGAGTAGGAGAACTTGGACTGCTGGATGCCGTTGCGGTACACATAGGTCTCAAACACGTCGGAAACCTCATAGACCGAGGGGCTGTACAGGTTGTAGATCTGGTCGAAGTTATCGTCGAACATGCGGCCGATCTTCAGAATCAGCATGATGGCGATGATTTCGGACAGCGCAGGCAGGGTGATGTGGATAATCTGCTGGAACTTGTTGGCGCCGTCCACACGGGCAGCCTCGTACTGCTCCTGATCAATGCTGGTGATGGCAGCCAGATACACAATGGAGCCGTAACCGATATTCTTCCAGATTTCGGAGATCACCAGAATCGGCCGGAACCAGCTGGTGGAGGTCAGGAAGTACACCGGATCCGCACCTGTGGACTTGATCAGCAGATTGATGGCGCCGTTGTCGGGAGAAAGCATGGTGTTGAGCAGACCTGCCACCACAACCCAGCTGAGGAAGTAGGGCATGTAGGTAATGGTCTGCACCGTGCGCTTGAACCAGCTCTTGCGGATCTCGTTGATCATCAGCGCCAGCAGGATGGGTGCGGGGAAGCTGAAGATAATCCGCAGGAAGCTCAGATAAATGGTGTTGGTGAACACACGCTCGCAGTACAGCGACTTGAAGAAAATCTGGAACTGCTTGAGGCCGATCCACGGCGCATTCATGATGGCCTGGAAACCGCCGGCAGCGCCCTTGTAATTCTTGAAGGCGATAATGATGCCGTACATGGGAACATACTTGAACACCAGGAAGAACAGCACGCCCGGCAGAACCATCAGATGCAGATAACGATAATCAACAATCAGCCGGAGAAGCCTCTGGCCCGGAGACCTGCCGAGCGCAGGACGATTGATTACCTTGTTGCTTTTCATCCATTTCCCTCGCTTCCTATGTGGCTTTGTACGGTGCTTCTCTTATGTATTCATGATACATGAGAAAAAGCACCGTAAAAAAGATGAAATAACGCAAAAAAAGCGCAGAATCGCTCATTTATGCCATTTTTGAACCAAAATACCCATCTTTTTTCAGGCTCTTTCCATTTTGATTGAATCTGCGCGTCTATTGCACGTTTCGCGCCTTTTCATCCGCGCTTGCATCCGGTATCATAAAATCAAACTGTCTGCAGCCGTTTACACATCGATATTCAACCAACAGCAAAGGAGGTTTTTGATGAACAGGCGCGAGCGCGTACTGCGCACCCTTGAAGGACAAAAGACCGATCGGCCGCCGGTGTGCTTCTGGCGGCACTTCGGCCCCGTTTCTCCTGCGGAAACCGTGAGGATGCATCTGGACTTTTTCTCCGCTGCGGGGATGGATATCCTCAAAATGATGTGCGACGAATTCTTCACCTATCCCATGGACGTGAACTCCTCGCCTGATGAAATCATGGCCATGCGTCCGCTGGGGCCCCGGCATCCTTATGTACGCGGTCAGGCGGAGCGGGCGGCCCAGATCAACGAGGCGCTGCGCGGCGAAGCGTTCACGCTGTACAATGCGTTTTCTCCCTACGCCACGCTGAAGCATACCCTGGGCGACGGCCCCAGTATGGCGCTGATCCGGGAGCACGAGGCTGCGGCGCTGCACCTGCTGGAGATCATCTGCGAGGACACCTGCTCCATTGTGGAGGGCGTGCTGACGCAGGGCGGCGCCGACGGCATGATGCTCCCCCTGCAGGGTGCGGAGCTGGGGCGCTTCACCGCAGAGGAGTACGCCCGACTGATCGCTCCCACCGAGAAGCGGGTGATCGACTGCGCCGCGGGGCTTTCCGACCGGAATCTGCTGCACATCTGCGGCTGGGACAACATCCCCAATCATCTGGAATGGTGGGATCAGTACCCCACGCGGATGGTTAACTGGGACGTACACATCGAGGGCGTAACCCTTGCCGACGGCCGCACCCGCTTCCCGGGCAGGGTGCTGATGGGCGGCTTCAACAACCGTGAGGGGGAAATCCTCCACACCGGCAGCCGTGAGGCCATCGAAGCGGAGACGCGCCGCATCGTCCGGGAGAGCGGCCCGGACGGCCTGATTCTGGGCGCAGACTGCTCGCTGCCCATGGATATTGATCCGAAGCATATCCGCTGGGTGATCGAAACCCTGGAAAACCTGTAACATGCTGAAACGCGCCGTGCAGATAACCTTTGCACGGCGCGTTTCCTATTTATCTCTTTGCATACTCCTCACAGGCCTCTGCCACCCACCTGAGATGCTCCGGCGGCGTGGCGCTCTGTACGGAGCAGTCCGGGCCGAGAATCAGCCGCTGCGTGCCTGCGCCGTCCAGAAGACGGTATGTGTATTCCTTGATCTGCTTCTTATTGCCCCAGTGCAATATGCCGCAGGCGCGGTTGTCGAAGCCGCCCATCAGCACCGCTTCCGGATGGAAGAAATCCCGTCCGGCCTTCAGGCCCATATCCGTCTCGATATGGCAGGCCCAGTTGATGACCTCACACCGGTGCCGCCGCCATTCCTCCAGCCGGTTGGGCACGCCCCGCCACGCGCACAGGTGAAGCAGCGTAAAGGGGAACAGCTCCGCCGCCTTCATGATCAGCCTGTCGTCCCACGGGGCCAGCAGTCCACGGTATTCCTCCGCCGTATAACGGTCGATCTCACAGTTCTGCAAAGACAGGAAGATACCGTCCAGCCCGGCCTCGCGGCTCAGCCGCTCCATCAGCAGGAAGTTATCCTCCTCGATGACCTCCATGGCATGCCGCACGGCCTCCGGATGCTCCCGGAGCAAATCCATCACCAGCGTTTCGCTGCCGGTGGAATGCTTGATGGTGGAGTATGGCGTGAAGATCATGTACGTCACCGCCGCGCCGTCCTGCAGGCCCTCGGCAATGCGCTTCGCTCTGTCCACCTGACCCTCGATGTAGATATCATGCGCCCTGTGCGGCCGCAGCGCCGCCAGCACCCCAGGATTGCTCAGGTCGGTTTTGCCGCAGTCAAACTGCATGTAGCCGTCCGTTTCCACGCAGAGCATGTCCATGTCCGTCTTCTTTGCCCACGCCACCTGATCCGCCACGGTGTTGTCCCGCTGATCCGGAAAATGTGTATACCACGACACCGGCACCCTGTCCGGCTTTTCACCCCGCAGCACGCTCTGAATACGCTGCTTCTTATTCACTTCCAGCACCATCCCTTCGCAGACTGTTCTGCTCCCTTAATGCCATTGTAGCGGATGCCGGTATGCAATTTCCTGCCCAAACAACGCAAATTGCTTGCAGAACCGATCAAATCAAAAACTCCCCGGCGCATCGCCGGGGATTCATTCAGTCAGGGAGGCGGGGCTGCGTGCCCATCAGCACGCGGGTTTCCTCCGGAGTCGCCGTTTCCAGACCCATGGAGCGGATGATCAGCGCCAGGCGCTCCACCAGCTGCCAGTTGTACTGCGCACGGGTATTCTCCGTCAGGTAATCGCTGTCCTCAAAGCCGATGCGCACCACGCTGGCGCCCATGGCGATGGCTGCCGCCAGGAACTCCCAGTTGTCCCGGCCGTAGTGGGTCACGCCCCACTTTGCATCCGCAGGCACAGCGGAGCGGAAGGCCTGCAGGCAGGTCATATCCGGCTGCATACCGCCCTTATGACCGAAGACCAGATTGTAGAAGATCGGCCTGCGGTAGGGCTGCTTCTGCGCACTGCGTTCCACATTGTAGATCATGCCGATATCGAAAACCTCCACCTCGGGAATAATTCCCCGGTCATAGGAGCGCCGGGCGCAGTAGTCAATTTCCGCATCGGTGTTGATATACACAGCGCCGTTGAGGTTGGTGCTGCCGCCGTTGAGGGAGGAGCTTTCCACCCGCCAGTAATCCAGCGGATTGCACCGCTGTACGATGTCCATATCCGAGATACCGCCGGTGGAGGCCTGCACCACCACGTCCGTGCGGGCAAGAATCTCCTCAAAGGTAGCCACGAAATCCGTGGTATCCGGGGTCAGGGAGCCGTCAGGCATACGGCAGTGCAGATGGCACAGGCCTGCGCCCGCCTCCACGCAGCGCTGCACGTCCTCCGCCAGCGCGGTTTTATCCACCGGCGTTCCCGACTTTACGGGCGCCAGGGAAATAATCACCTTTCTTGCCATGGTTTCACGTCCTTTCCGGCAGCTTTACGCCAGCGCTTCCACAATGGCGCGCAGAGTGTTCACGCCGCCCACATTGCCGGGAAAAATGATGTAGCTCAGCCCCGGGAAGAGGCTCTCCTCCCCCGTCTGCCATACCGGGATACCAGGCTGGGCCTGACCCAGCACCAGCGCGCGCTTCACCCGCAGGGCACGGGTACCCACGTCGCTGGAGGTGATGCCGCCCTTGGCGATGAGGAACCGGGGCCGCAGACTCAGCGTGCCCACCACGTCCGTCAGCGCTCCGGAGATGCGTACGGAAATCGCCAGCAGCGCCTCGGCGGTCGCACCCTCCGGGGCCACCAGCTGCCTGCTGGTGTACACCACAGCAGTCCTGCCTGTGCGCATGGCGTCTTCGGCCCGGGCGACCACACGGCGGGTTTCGGCAGCCAGTCCGCCCTCCTCCGCCCACCGGGCCACGCTGAATTCAATCCATTCCAGATCCTTATCGGATTCCCGCAGGCAGTTCAGCTGATCGGTGGTCTTCTTCACATGGGAGCCCACCAGCACCAGACCGCCGGAAGCGGAATCCGCTTCCACCATTTCTTTCCGGGACAGCAGCGGACGGGAAGACACATTGCCGAACACCTTGGGCACTGCCGCCGCGCTGCGGATGAGATACCGTCTGCCGCGGGCCATAAGGCGCATCAGCGCCACAGCCAGCACCTGCACGTCGGCCTCCTCCAGCGCGTCGGACACGATATAGCGGAAGCCCTCCGCCTCCTCCAGCCGACGTACGATCGCATCCACGTCCAGCGAGCGGATTTCGCCCAGGGTGATGACAATCACGTCCCCGGCAAGGATCTCTCCCTGCGACTTTTCTTCAATATATTCTGCCAGATGGGAATGCCCGTACCCGAAGGTCTTGTCCCGGGCGAACTCCGTCTGGGCCGCCGGGGTAAGCATCCCGCCCTCCTGCACATAGTGCACGCCATTCAGGGTGAAGCGGCCGCCCTCCCGGAAGAAGGGACACAGCACCTCGCCGCTGAACGGTCCCTCGCCGGCCTCCTCCAGCGTTTCCCGCAGGATGCGGGTTTCCAGCGGATAATGTCCGCGCAGGGTGGAATCTCCTCGAGAGATGATCATCAGCGGCTGTCCCTTTGCAGCCTTCACTGCGTTAAGCGCAATCTCCCGGTGAACCTCCGCCGTCTTTTCCGATGAAAAGCTGCGGGAATTGGTCAGCACAAAGAAGAGCCTGCGCTCGTCGGCCATTTCCCTTTGCAGCGCCGCCTCGTCCCATGTGGTGGCCACATGGATATCATGCACGGTCTGCACGCCGGTGGGATCGTCGTCCAGCATCATGACCCGGTGGCGGAATTCTGTCCACGCCTTGTCAAACATCTGCGAGACGAGCCTTCGCGCATCCGGGGTTTTCCACAGTTTCTCGCAGGCGCTGAAGGTCTCCTCCGCACCCAGCGCCGTCAGCGTATGTTCCATTGCATTCTCCTTTTACAGCCCGCGCCAGGCCAGCGGCAGCCAGACCAGCATTTCGCCCATGCCGCGGTTGTCCCACGCATAGTAGGGAATCAGACGCACCTTCGTCTTCTTCAGCGCGGCGGGCTTCAGCGTGCGGTACAGGCATTCACGCTGCTTTTCGTCCATCTGCTGGCAGAGCAGCTCCGTCTCGTAGCCCCGGATGCTGCGGCCCTCGATCTCCACCTCCGCAGGGGTGAAGACTGCGTCCAGCGGCAGCAGCAGATCGTGCAGGCTGGCGGCGTCGGGCGCATCGGGCGTTTCCACACAGTACACCAGCGGGCCGATCTCCACCGCCGCCTGATTGCGATCCTCCTCGATCAGGCCGTGACCCACGGTCAGACGCGGCTGCATGTGCAGATCCATCACGCAGCTGAAGCCCTCCGGATCCTTCACCTCGATGGCGTGATACGCGCCGCAGCCCAGCTTCACCCTTTCGCCGCAGGCGGTGATCTCCGCCTCCTCCGCCCATGCAGGAACGCGGACGTACAGCTTGAAGGGCTTGCCGTTGCTGCCGCTGACGCTGAAGGTGATGCGGCCGTCGAAGGGATACTCCGTCTTCTGCTCAAGGGTGAAGGCTGCGCCGTTTTTCAGGGTGAAGCGGGCGGTGTTCGCGCCGTAGAGGCCGGTGTACACGCCCTCGTCATCCACCGCATAGGCGTATTCCGCCGTCTGGGCCAGCGTACGGGCCAGATTGGGCGGGCAGCAGTAGCTCATGATATACTCCGTGCGGGTCTGACCCCACACCAGCTCGTAGGAAAGCTTCTTTGCGCGCTGCAGCATGTTCTCATAGAAGAATCTGCGCCCGTCAAGGCTCACGCCCGCCATGTTCACGTTGAGCATCATGCGCTCCAGCATGTCCATGTACTGCACGGAGGGGTTCATCAGGAACATGCGCCACGCCCAGAACACACCGCCAAGGGACGCGCAGGTCTCGTTGTAGGCAGTTACGTTGGGCAGCTGATACTCATAGCCGTAGGCCTGATGCACCAGCTGATGATGGAAGAAGTTGCCGTAGGGGGACGCGCCGTTGTACAGCGCGCCGCAGCCGCCTGTGATGTACATCTTCTGGTTCACCAGATGATTCCACACACTCTCCAGCACGGTGCGGTATTCCTCGTCGCCCCGCTCCATGTACAGATCCGTCACGCCGGCGTACAGATAGTTGGCGCGCACCGCGTGACCCACAATCTTGCGGTGCTGCTTCAGGGGCAGACGATCCTGATTATCATCCAGACCGTTCTCCACCGAGTCGCGCAGCTCCACGGAGAGCTGGGCCAGATCCAGATAATCCTTCTTGCCGGTGGTGCGGTACAACTCCACCAGACCCATGTAATGAGAGGGGCACACGGCGGTCTTGACTTCGCCCGTGCGGGCAGCCTCCTCGTACAGATCCTTGAGGTAGCCAGCCGCTCGCTCCGCCACCTTCAGGAAGCTGTCCCGGCCGGTGAGGCGGTAATACAGGCAGGCCGAGGTGAACATGTGGCCCATGTTGTACACCTCAAAGTCGTTGATGTCGCCCTGCCGCTGGACGCCGGTACCCAGCCTTTCGCCGATGATCTGCTTGGTGGACAGGTAGCCGTCCTCCAGCTGGGCGCGGCCGAAGAGCGCAATGTACTCCTCCAGCTGATCCAGCAGCTTCTGATTGCCCGTCTTCACGGCGGTATACACGGCGGATTCAAACCACTTGTAAAAGTCGCCGTCGCCGAATACCGTGCCGCGGAACCGGCCCTCCGCCTCGCCTGCGGCAATGCGGAAGTTCTCCACCACATGGCTGATATCCGCGCTCTCGAACATGCGCTGCAGATGCGGCACAGTCACCTGCGCCACGGTATCAAAGCGCTCCTTGTACAGGCCCGAGGTCCAGTCCACGTCGTTGTAGGGGATGGCATACGCCCGGGCATACGGGGAACGGGAGGTATCGGCGATCATTTGATCAATCCTTTCTCGCACAGCGCGTTCTTCAGCGCAGCCGCGCCGAAGCGGGGGCTGGACAGGGTGACCTTGCCCACGGCGGCCTCAATATCCTGCTCCACATAAGCCATGGAGCCCTGCGCCAGCACAATCACGTCCACCTGATCGCAGATCTTGTGCGCCGCGGCGATCAGCAGCGTACGGAACTGGGCCTGATCCAGGCCGAATGCGCCGTCGATGAGACCGTCCACCAGCTCCACATGCCTTCCCATGGCCCGGGCCACGCGGCGGATGGTGCCCTTGGTGGGCTCCAGCGTGGTGGCAAGGGTCGCCAGCACACCGATGCGCTTGCCCCGGCGTACCGCCTCGCGGCACATATCCTCGTCGATGCGCACCACAGGCACGCCGATGCAGGCCGCCGCGCTCTGGAATGCGTCCGCCACCTCGCCTACGGAGGAGCAGATATTCAGCACCGCGTCGGCGCCCTGCGCCACGGCGGCGGTGTACATGCCCATCAGCCGGGCGGCGGCGGTGGGCGTCACATAGCCCGCGTCGCGCACCTCCGCCAGAATGGAGGGATCCTGCATGCTGATCAGCTCCGCATCCCCGCCGATGCATTTCTTCACTTCGCGCTCCACCAGTTCGATCAGTTCAGGGGTTGTGCTCGTGTAAACCAGCGCTGCCTTCATGGTCATTCACTCCTTGTCTTACTGTTCATCCGTCAGTGCGTAGCTGACCGTCCACAATCCGGAGCCAACCTCCGCCTGCCACAGGCCGTCTTCATTCCGGGTAAAGGTGATCCCGCTCTGCACGTCCTCCGCGCCCTCCTCCAGGATGATGGAGGCCGTGGCGTTCACAGGCACCTGCATGGTGCGCAGGATCCGGCCATCCTTCGCATCCCAGCGGGAGGACAGGCGGCCGTAGACCGTATCCAGCGCGGCCTCCGCCCATTCCAGACCGCCGCCGGTGCGGGCATGCAGCACGGCATGCTTGTAGCCGGGATGATTTTCATCATTGTCCAGACCTGCCAGCACCCGGTACAGCCAGTCGCCGATGGCGCCGTAGGCATAGTGATTGAAGGAATTCATGTCCGGGCTCCACATGGTGCCGTCAGGCTTGAGGCCGTCCCAGTGCTCCCAGATGGTGGTGGCTCCGCACTTCACCTGATACAACCAGGAGGGGAAATCCTCCTTCAGCAGCAGGTCATAGGCTTCCTTCTTGCAGCCGTTTTCGCTCAGCGCGTGGCAGAAGTAGGGCGTGCCCATAAAGCCGGTGACCAGATGTCCGTCCCGCTCGTCCAGCAGACGCTTCAGGCCCTCCACCGTCCCCTGCCGACCCTTTTCGGGAATGAGCCCGAAGACCAGCGGCAGAATGTGGGAGGTCTGGGTCTGTACGGTCATCACACCCTCGTCGTCCAGGAAGGTGCGGCGGAACTTGTCCGCAATCTTCTCATACAGCGCCTGATATTCATCCGCCATGTCGTCTTTGCCCAGCACACGGCAGACCTTCACAAACAGGGAGGTGGAATAGGCGTAATAGGCGGTGCAGGTCAGATCGTTGGGCGTTGCGCCATAATAGCTGCCCTCCTCTGCATCCAGCGCCACCCAGTCGCCGAACTGCAGCAGATAATTCCAGATGTAGTCCCTGGCGTGATCCCGCATGAAGTTGATCCACTTGCGCATGCTCTCGAACTGATCCTCCAGAATGCGCTTATCACCGTAGGCCAGATACAGCATCCACGGGTTCACCACCGCCACGTCGGCCCATGCCGCCGCAGAATGGGTGCCCTGCCCCAGCAGCCAGTCGCTGATGAAATGGAACTGGAGCTGATTGGGCACGATATGGGGCACACCGCCCTCTTCGGTCTGGTCATAGGCCACGTCCTTGAGCCATTTCCTGAAGAAGGGATAGACGTTGCGGATAAAGGTGGACGTGCGGCAGAAGATCTGCGTGTCGCCGGTCCAGCCCATGCGCTCATCGCGCTGGGGACAGTCGGTGGGAATATCGAGGAAGTTGCCGCGCAGGCTCCATTCAATGTTGCTCTGCAGCTGATTGAGCAGCGGGTTGGAGCAGCGGAAGCTGCCCGTCTCCGTCATGCGGGAATACACTGCGCAGGCCGTGAAATCCTCCGCCCGCACCTCGCAGGGCCACTTTTCCACCTTGGCATACCGGAAACCCTGGAAGGAGAAGCTCTCGTCGAAGACCTCCTCGCCTTCGCCCCGGCAGACGTAGCGCACCTCGGCCTTTGCGCTGCGCAGATTGGCAAAGTAAGCGTTGCCGGCGGCGTCCAGCGTTTCAAAGCAGCGGATATGCGCCACATCGCCCTTCTTGCCCCGCACGCGGAAGCGCACCCAGCCGCTCAGGTTCTGGCCGAAGTCCAGCACTGTGTCGCCCTCGGGGGTGATGATGATTTCCTTCACCGGCAGCTTCTCGTTGATTCCCACCCGGCAGCCGGGCTGGGGCTGAAGCGCCTCCAGAGAATAATCCACCGTATTCACGTGCCGCCAGAGGATATCCTGCGGCTGATACTGCTGCGCAAAGGTGCGCTGCGCAATCTTCTGCTCGTCCGTCAGGGGCTGGGTCTTCGTATCGCGCTCCGGCTTGGGCTGACCGGCCTGCCGGACTCCGCCCATGGCGGGCGCAAAGCCCGGCTCGCTCCAGCCCGGCTGCTCCAGCCGCGCGTCATAGTACTCGCCGTCATAGATCTCCGAGAAGGTAACCGGCGATGCGCAGCCCAGCCAGCTTTCGTCCGTTGCGACCGTTTCCTCCGTGCCGTCCTCGTAGCGGATGGTCAGCTGCATCAGCAGGGCGGTACGGTCGCCGTAGTTGTTGCGCTCCCAGATGAAGCCCATCATGCCCTTGAACCAGCCTGCGCCCAGATGCGCGCCTACCGCGTTCCCGCCGCTGTGCAGCATCTTTGTCACGTCATAGGTCTGGTAGCACAGGTGCTTGTGATAGGAGGTCCAGCCGGGGGCCAGCTGATCCTCGCCCACCTTCTTTCCGTTCAGGTACAGGTGATATACGCCCAGCGCGGTGGCGCACAGATACGCCTCCTTCACGGGCTTTGTGATCTCCCACTCCCTGCGCAGATACGTGCCTGCGGAGTTGCTCCAGTCGCCGTCGTTCTCGGCGGTGATGAACTTCGCCTGCCACCTTCGGTCCGCCATGCCGGTCAGGAAGGAGCCTTCCTTCCAGCCGGTTTCCCCGTCCTGCGACCATGCGCGGACACGGACGTAATACCGTCTGCAGTTTTCCAGCCCCAGCGAAGGCAGCTGCACATGGGCGGATTCATCGCTCTCCACCCTGCCGCTGTCCCACACAATCGCCTCAAAGGACGGATCCTTCGCCGCCTGCAGCTGATACGCCGTCTGCATCACGTTGGTTCCGTCGCTTTCCAGCACCCAGCCGATTACCGGCTCCTCCTCCACGCCCTCGGGAGACTCGAAGTAATCCATCCAAAGCCTGTCAATCTTCAGCATACAAAACCTCCGTTATGCTTCCGTTCTGCAGATCAGCACGTCCTGCGCCGCAATCTGCCGTTTTCCGGTTACTGTGCCGCCATGGAGCAGATCCGTCAGGCGGCTTGCGCCGAAGTCCACCTCCGCTGCGCCGGTTCTGTTGTGATTCAGCACGAAGATCACCTCGCCCTTTTCGCTGACGCGCCGGGTAATCTCCACGCCCTCCTCCGCCGGGAACAGACCGCTGATCCCCGCATCCACGCAGATCAGGCCCATCAGCTCCGTGAGGAAGGCATGCTCGGGCTGAGTACCCACATAATACGCCTCGCCCTTGCCGAAGCGGTTGCGGGTGACGCAGGGCATGCCGGCATAGAAGTCTTCCTCATACACCGCCAGCGCCTCCGCTCCGCGGGTATGCAGCAGATCGCACAGGAAATTGCAGCCGTAGCTTTCCTGCTTCATGGGCAGTGCGCCGGTCAAGTGGATGCGGTTGCTCTCGTCGGGCCGCAGCGCGTCCACCTCCTCCACCCAGACGCCCAGCACGTCCCGGAGCTTGCCCGGATACTCGCCGAAGACGCAGCGGTCGTTCTCATCCACAAGGCCGGACATCACCGTGGTCACCAGCCTTCCGCCTTCCCGGACGTACTCCGTCAGCCGCTCCGCCACGCCCTCCCTGGTCATGTACAGCATGGGAGCCACCACAAGCGCATAGCCGGAATAGTCCGTATCCGCGCCGGGATTGACGAAATCCACCGGAATGCTGCGCTCATGGAAGGGACGGTAGTAACGGGACAGCGCGTCCAGATAATCCATATCCTTGCTGGGGCCGCTGCTCTGCTCCAGCGCCCACCAGCTGTTCCAGTCCATCAGGATAGCTACCTTCGCCGGGGAGCGCGCGCCGATGAACACGTCGCCCAGCTGCTCCAGCTCACAGCCCAACTGCTCGCTTTCACGGAAAACCCGGGTATGCTCATGCCCTGCGTGGCTGATGATCGCGCCGTGGAACTTCTCCTGTCCGGCGATGGATTGCCGCATCTGGAAGAACAGGCAGGTGTCCGCGCCGTGGGCCATGGCCTGATAGCTGAGCATCCTCACCTCGCCGGGACGCTTGAGCTTGTTGTAGGGCTGCCAGTTCTGCTGATTGGGCGACTGCTCGGTCAGCACAAAAGACTGTCCACCCTTGAGGCCGCGCATGATATCGTGCTTCATGGCCACAAAGTACGGCGGATGATGGGGCCAGGGGTAGTTGTCCCAGCCTACCACGTCCATATACTTCGTCAGGGTGAACTGATCCAGCTTCTTGATGAAGCCGGACATATTGGTCTGCACGGGAATCTCCGGATTGTACTTCTTGAGCACCCTGTACTCGTTCATGAAGCACTCGGCGGTGGAATCCGTGACGAAACGCATGTAATCCAGCTGGATGGCAGGATTGAAGCGGTAATCGTCGTTGCGCTCGGTAGGCAGGGTCACCTCCTCAAAGGAGGTGACGGTGCGGCCCCAGAAGGAGGTGTGCCACTTCTCGTTCAGTCCGGCCACGCTGCCGTAACGCCTGCGCAGCCACAGCCGGAACTTCGCCTGACAGTTATCGCAGTAGCAGTAGGTGCCGTATTCGTTGGATACATGCCACATGGCCAGCGCGGGATGGTGCGCGTACCGCTTTGCAAACTCCTCTGCAATGGCGGCGGCCCGCTCGCGGTACTTCAGGCTGTTGACACAGAAGAACACACGCATGCCGTGGGTACGCTTGCGGCCCTGAATATCCACCGGCAGCACCTCAGGATACCGGGTGGACAGCCATGCAGGCTGGGCCGTTGTGGGCGTGGCAAGACACACATAAATGCCGTTGGCCCAGATCTGATCAATGATCCGGTCCAGCCATGCAAAATCGTACACGCCCTCGTCCGGCTCCAGCTTCGCCCAGGCGAACACCGGCAGGGTCAGCAGATTGATTCCCGCCTTTTTAAACAGCCGCATATCCTCCGCAATGGTGTTTTCGTCCCACTGATCCGGATTATAATCTCCGCCGTAATAGATACGGTCTGCCTGCTTCATATGCTTTTCCTCCGTACGCTCAAAGGTTTCTGCTGCTTCCATTATACATCAGAGGCGGCGGAATGTGTACTGTCTCCGCCATTCGTCCTTACTCCTTGTCCAGCCGGATGACGAAGCCCTCCGCGAAGGGATGACGCTCCGGAATCTTCAGCGTCATTTTCTCGCTGTCCCGTCTCATCTCCACCAGACCGTCCACGCCCAGCATCCTTGCGCCGCGAATGCGGCCCAGTCCGCCGCCCTCCCGCAGGGATTTCAGCTGCAGGGTGCAGTCCTTCGGCACGCCAAAGCCGATGACGTACAGCGCCTCGTCCGTCTGGGTAAAGCGCACGTCGTTGCCGGTGAGCCGGTACTGGCCGCTCTCCATGGCGATCCCCTCGCGTACCTGCTGCTTCACACGCTCGATATTGTAATCCTCGTTGGCCGCCTCGGTCACGCCCTCGCCGGGGACGATGAAGGGCCGCGTGCAGTAGATGCCCTCGCCGTTGAACTTCAGCCACTGACCGATGCGTCTGAGCTCCTTCACCGCGTCGGGATGGAAGCTGCCGTCGGCGCAGGGGCCCACGTTCAGCAGGAGGCTGCCGTTCTTGGCGGTCACGTCCGCAATCTGCTGGATGATCCTGCCCGCAGGCTTGTATTTGGGATCCTGCACGATACACCAGGTCACGCTGTCCTCCAGCCGGTCGTCCGTCTGCCAGAAGAAGGACTGCGTTTCCGCGAAGCGTCCGCACTCCACGTCCGCCAGACCCAGCCCCTTGGGGAAATCCGCCTGCTTGTAGCAGATGATCCCCTCCGGCACAGCCTCGTAGTAGCATCGTGCGGCCTCGTGGAGATACGCCTCGGGGATGATCATCAGCCGGCTGTCGTAGTACATCATGTCCGGACGGTACTGCACGCTGACCTCCCGCACCTTCTCCAGCCATGTATCGCAGAACTTCTTATCCGGATACCGGTAGGGCTGATACCGGTTGGTTTCCAGCGGAAGAGCCGGGCCGTAGTACATCTCGTTGGCGGGATCATACACGTCCGCCTCGTTGTCCGTGGACATGAACCAGCCCCACAGCCACTGATGATGCAGCGTCGCCACATACTTCAGCCCCTGCCTGCGGAAGGATTCGGCGCACTCGCCCACAACGTCCCGGCGGGGGCCCATCTTCACCGCATTGACGGGATTCACACGGCTGTCCCACATGGAAAAATTGTCCGCATGCTCGGACACGGGGCCGCCGTACCTTGCGCCGCTCTCCCTGACCAGCGCGGCCCACCCGTCCGGATCAAACCTTTCGCCCCTGAACATGGGAATGAAGTCCTTGTAGCCGAACTCGCTGAGCTTGCCGTAGCGGCGCTCATGCTCCTGATTCTGCCGGCAGCCCTTGTAGTACATGTTGCGGGAATACCACTCGTTGTCACAGGCAGGCACGCTGTAGGGGCCCCAGTGGAAGAACAGGCCGAACTTGCCGTCCCGCAGCCACTGCGGCTCGGAATGCTTCAGGCTTTCCCAGTCCATGGTCCAGTTCATACCGGCACCTCCGCTTGATATTCCTCCGCTGATTCTGCTGAATTTTTTGCCCTGCGCAGCATCTCTTCCTGCATTGTAGCATAAACGCGTCTGTAAATAAATAGCCCGTTCCGGAAAGTTTTCCACATCCAGCCGCCGTTTCTCTGAACGCAGTGATAAAATTCAGCTTTCAATTTATATTTTCCTCCGGTAAAAGGTTTTCCGGCCCGTCATGTATAACTATAATGTGGATAGCTTTCACCGCACAGGCCGGGGCGGTACCGCCCGGAAAGGATGACTGATATGAAGCTGACTATCTCTCCTGACAAGAGGCATTTTTACATGGACGGCAAGCCCTTCTTCTGGCTGGGCGATACCGCGTGGCTTCTGTTCCAGAAGCTGAGCTACGACGAGGCTATCGCTTATCTGGACAACCGCGCCGCCAAGGGCTTTAATGTGATTCAGGTCACGCTGGTGCACACTGCTCACTTCGGCAATGTGAACGGCTCCCCCGCCCTGATCGACGAGGACTTCGCCCAGCCCAATCCCGATACGGCTCCCGGCGCCTTCTGGCCCCAGGTGCGCCGCATTGTGGATGCGGCGGCGGAGCGCGGCATCATGATGGCCCTGCTGCCCAGCTGGGGCGGCATCGTGGCCAGCGGCTGGCTCAGCGGCGAGAAGATCGACCGCTACACGGATTTCCTTGCCGAGCGCTTTGGCGACTGCACCAACGTGCTGTGGCTGGTGGGCGGCGACGTGCGCGGCAACGCTGCGCCAGAGGATTTCATCCGCATGGGTACCAACCTGCGCAAAAAGTGTCCCGGCCATTTGATCGGCTATCATCCCTTCGGCCGCTGCTCCTCCTCCTACTGGTTCAACGATCAGCCCTGGCTGGATTTCAACATGTTCCAGTCCGGCCATCGCCGGTATGATCAGGTGAAGCTGGGCGAATGGGACGACCGCGTGGACGCGGAAACCTACGTGGGCGAGGACAGCTACAAGTATGTGCAGCACGACCGCGCCCTGACCCCCGTGCGCCCCGTGCTGGACGGCGAACCCAGCTACGAGCTGATTCCCCAGGGCCTGCACGACACCACCCAGCCCTACTGGCAGGCCTGCGACGTGCGCCGCTACGCCTACTGGTCGCTGATGGCCGGAGCCTGCGGCTTCACCTACGGCAGCAACAGCATCATGCAGTTCTGGACCGGCGAGGGCAAGCCCTCCTTCGGCCCGCTGGAAAAGTGGCATGAGGCCATCCACAATCCCGGCAGCATGCAGATGACCCACGTCCGCCGCCTGATGGAAGAGCTGAAGTGGTACGACGGTCAGCCCGCACAGGAATACCTTGCGGACAACACCGGCGAAAAGTATGATTACAATCTGGCGCTGAAGACCTCTGCGGGACTGGCCGTATATACCTACACCGGCAAGCCCTTCAAGGTCAACACCGCTATGCTGGGCGAAAACCTGCGCGCATGGTGGTTTGATCCCACCAGCGGCGGCAAGAGCATCATCGGCCCCGTCGCATCCGGGGAAGCAGTGGAATTCCTGCCTCCCGACCGCCGCTGCGGTCAGAACGACTGGGCGCTGGTGATCCAGAGCGTCTGACGAAAAAATCCCTTCCGGTAAAACCGGAAGGGATTTTCTTATGCTTCCAGCTCCTTGAGCATGGTCAGCACCAGCATGTTCCAGTTGATGAAGCCGCCGTTCATCACAGGCTCGCCGCTAAAGGGATTGTAGTACTCGTGCAGGCTGCCGTTCTTCTTCAGATCCTCGCCCAGCAGCTTCAGCGAGCCCATGGCGATTTTCTCCGCCTCTGCCCGGTAGCCGTAGTTCATCAGACCCCTGAACACGGCGTAGTTGGCCACCAGCCAGATCGGCCCCAGCCAGTTGGAAGGATTGTTGGTGACCGAAAGGTCGAACATCTTCTCATCCTTGGCCAGCGTGCACACGCCGTAGGGACTGGCGAAGGTCTCCTCGTCAAAGACGTGCTTCACCAGTTCCGCCGCCTGCTCCTTCGTGGCGAAGCCCGCCAGCATGGGCAGGAAGCCCGACCATACGCGGATCTTGATGGGCAGCGTCTTCCAGAACACGCCCAGACCCACATGGAACCAGTCGAACTTGCGGGTCCTGATATCCACGTCCACGGAATAGAAGAACTTGTCCCGCTTGTCCCAGCACTCGGCCTGAATAGCGGCGATCAGCGCCTCGCGGCGGACGAGATATTCATCGCAGGGCCTGCCCAGCGCCGTAAGAATATCCGCCATCGCCTGCAGCTCCATCACCATGAAGCTGTTGAGGTAGATGTTGGCCGTGCTGTCGTGGGGACGACCGAAGGAAGCAGGGTCGTTGTCCATGCCGATCATGATATCGTCATGCCATACGTACAGGCCGCAGTTCTCATTGAAATAGGTCTGGTAATACCGGAAGTACCGTTCCAGCCCGTCCAAAAACTCCTCCGCCCACGTCCAGTCCTGCCGGCGGCGGGAAATCAATGCGATCTGGCTGGCAAGGAAGGGCTTGTGCATGTTCATGCGCACGCCCTCTTTGTGCTTCATGACCAGATAGGGCTCGGGCCATTCGGCTACCTCGATCATCATCGGGATATAGCCGTCCGGGGACTGATGATCAAAGAAATTGCGCACGTTGCCCTGCGCATGCAGGATAATCCGCTCGTTCATTTCCTGCGGGAACAGATCGCTCAGGCTGAACAGACCGTATACCGACCAGAAGGTATCCCAGTCCCAGACGTTTCCGTCGTACACGGAGCCCGGATCAATAAAGGGGTAGCGGATGAAGCTGCGGGGCTGCTTGAGCAGCGTGTCAGCGTGACTGCGAATGTAATCCTCCAGTAAAGCGCGGTACTGTTTTTCCATCTTGTGCGACCTCCCACTCTTTTGTCTGCGAATCTTTGACTCCATTATAGCCGCAAACCAGCCGCCGTTCAAGGGGGATGCACATACAAAAGGCCTCCAGCTGCCGCACTGCATCCATCCTGAAAAAAGCCTGTACAGGAAATTTCCCCGTTCGCCTTGTTTCCCGTCATCGGGCATGGTATAATATAAGATGTGGTTTTTCGGGAGAAGATCGGGAGGGATTGGCTATGCGCATCGGATTCGATCATGATAAATATACAGCCATGCAGTCGGAGCATATTCTCAACCGCATTGCCAAGTTCGGCGGCAAGCTCTATCTGGAGCTTGGCGGCAAGCTGTTTGACGATACTCACGCGTCCCGCGTGCTGCCGGGCTTCAGGCCTGACAGCAAGGTATCCATGCTGCTGAACCTGAAGGATCAGGCCGAGCTGGTGATCGTCATCAACGCGGACGATATCGAAAAGAACAAGATCCGCGGCGATCTGGGCATCACCTACGACGCCGACGTGCTGCGCCTGATCGACGCCTTCCGCGCCATCGGCATGTATGTAGGCAGCGTGGTGCTGACCCGCTGGAACGAGCAGCGCTCCGCCGTGCTGTTCAAGCAGCGGCTGGAATCGCTGGGCATCCCGGTGTACCGCCATTACAACATTGAGGGCTATCCCTACAATGTGAAGCACATCGTCAGCGACGAGGGCTTCGGCCGCAACGAGTACGTCAGGACCAGCCGTCCGCTGGTGCTGGTCACCGCCCCCGGCCCCGGCTCCGGCAAGATGGCCGTGTGCCTGAGTCAGCTGTATCAGGAGCATCTGCAGGGCGTGCAGGCAGGCTATGCCAAGTTCGAGACCTTCCCCATCTGGAATCTTTCGCTGAAGCATCCTGTCAACGTGGCCTACGAGGCCGCCACTGTGGATCTGGACGATCACAACATGATCGATCCCTACCATCTGGAGGCGTACGGCGAGACCACGGTCAACTATAACCGCGATATTGAAATTTTCCCCGTACTCAGCGCCGTGTTTGAGCAGATCTACGGCAAATCCCCCTATGCCTCCCCCACGGACATGGGCGTCAACATGGTGGGCAACTGCATTATTGACGACGCAGTATGCCGCGACGCCGCGCATCAGGAGATCATCCGCCGCTACTACGCCTCCCGCTGCAGCCTCAGGCAGGGCCACGGCCAGCAGAGCGAGGTGGACAAGCTGGAGCTGCTGCTGCAGAAGAGCGGCCTGTCTGACGACAACCGTCCCGTCATCGCCGCTGCCCGCACCCGGGCAGCCGAAACCGGTGCGCCTGCGCTGGCCATAGAGCTGCCGGACGGGCAGATCATCACCGGCAAGACCACCAATCTGCTGGGCCCCTCCGCCGCACTGCTGCTGAACGTGCTCAAGGCGCTGGGCGGCATCGACAAGAGCGTCCACCTGATTTCTCCCCACGTCATCGAACCCATCCAGACCCTGAAGTGCAACTATCTGGGCAACCACAACCCCCGCCTGCACACGGACGAGGTACTGCTGGCGCTGTCCATCTGCGCAGCTACGGACGAGAAGGCCGCCATCGCCATGAAGCAGCTCCCTCTGCTCAAGTCCTGCGAGGCGCACTCCACCGTCATTCTGGCTCAGGTGGATAACAACGTCTTCAAACGTCTGGGCGTGAACCTGACCTGTGACCCCCAGTATCAGACCCGGAAGCTGTATCATAAGTAACGCCCGGCATACAAAACCGCCCGCGATCAATAGAATCGCGGGCGGTTTGCTTTTACGGGTAAATCAGCCGATCCTATTCGCCTCCAGCGTCATCTGAGAGAGTGCGTCCTTTACGCTCATGGATTGTACCGCCTTTCAGCTGTTGATGATATAGCCGCCGCAGCCCGTCATCCCCGGATGAGGACGACCGCCACGTCGTTCACATTGGTACCCGTCGCGCCGGTGATGATCAGCCCGCCGATCTTTTCCAGCGCATGGTAAGCGTCGTTGTCCTTCAGCACCGCGTCGATAGCGATTCCCCGGGAGCGCAGCTGCGCCGCGGTATCACCGTCCGCATAGCCGCCGGCCGCATCGGTAGGGCCGTCGGTACCGTCGCTGCCCACGGAGAAGACCGCTGCATCCGCAAGGCCGTCGATACCCACCGCAGCAGCCAGCGCGATTTCCTGATTCCGCCCGCCAAGGCCCTTGCCGATGAGCCGCACCACCGTTTCACCGCCCGCGATGAACGCCTTCGCCCTGCCGCCGCCCGCATGGGTCTTCGCCACGCTGGCCAGCATGGAGCCTGCCTCCCTTGCCTGGCAGCACAGGCAGTCGGTCAGCAGCACAGGCTCATAGCCCAGATGCTCACAGGCCTTGCCTGCCGCGGCACACAGCTCCTTCACCGAGCCGCTGACAAAGGTCGTCACGTTGTCCAGCGTCTTCGGCGTTTCCTTTCCAAGGAGCGTCCATGCCCGGTCAGAGAGGCGCAGGCCGTACCTGCGCGCAATATCCAGCGCCTGATTGCAGGTGGAGGTATCCGGGCAGGCCGGGCCGGAGGCGATCATATCCAGCGGATCGCCGATAATATCCGACAGCACGATAGTCAGCACCCGTGCCGGTGCGCACAGCTGCGCAAAGCGTCCGCCCTTCACAGCGGAGAGACGCTTGCGGATGGTGTTCATCTCCACAATGTCCGCGCCGCTGGCAAGGAGCTGGGACGTAATATCCTGCAGCTCCGCGCCCTCCACCAGCGGCTTCTCGAACAGCGCCGAGCCGCCTCCGGACAGCAGGAACAGCACCGTGTCCGTTTCCTTCAGGCCCTCCACCAGCCCCAGCGCCTGCTCCGTACCCCGGAAGGAGTTTTCATCCGGCACGGGATGTCCTGCCTCCACACATACGCAGCGTGGGATCTCCCCCTTCACATGGTCGTACTTGGTAATCACCACGCCTCTGTCCAGCCAATCGCCCAGACAGTCCGCGGCAGTTTTCGCCATCTGCCATGCCGCCTTGCCCGCCGCCACCAGCAGCACCCTGCCAGGAAAGCGTCTCCCCTTCAGCACGCGGATCACCGCCGCGTCCGGCTGTACGGCAGAAATCGCTGCGGATACGATAGCGTCCGCATCCCTGCGAAGCGTCTGATTCATAGGAGACCTCCTTTGTCAGTCAAGGACCTCCGGATATACCCCGTCCAGAGAGAACATGCCTCCGGATGGCTGTCAGGCTGCATCCACCGGCCGGAGGCGAAGTCGGGGAAGGCCGAACTCCCCCGATACTTCTTCCACAGAGGACGCCTGTACTCCTCCATGCAGGGCTTGCCTTGAAGAAGCTACGCATCCTGTTTTCCTGAGCTCTTGACTTTTTCTTATGAAAACACTATCATAGAAGAGTGTTTTGTTTTTTGTTCCGGAGGTATAGGTATGCAGGATAAACAGAAACGCAGTTCCTTCACCGGCTCGCTGGGCTTTGTGCTGGCAGCCGCCGGCAGCGCCGTGGGCCTTGGCAACATCTGGCGCTTTCCCTATCTGGCCGCCAAGGACGGCGGCGGCTTTTTCCTGCTGTGCTACCTCGTGCTGGCGCTCACCTTCGGCTTCACACTGCTGACCACCGAGATCGCCATCGGCCGCAAGACCGGCCAGAGCCCGCTGCTCGCCTATAAGGCGCTCTCCCCGAAAATGGGTTGGCTGGGCGTGGTGGCCTGCATTGTACCCATGCTGATCCTCCCCTACTACTGCGTCATCGGCGGCTGGGTGCTGAAGTATCTGGCGGTTTACCTCACCGGCAGCGGCGCGGCGGCTGTGGACAGCAGCTACTTCACCGCCTTCATCACCGATCTGCAGAGCCCGGTCATCTGGTTCCTGATCTATCTGGGCGCAACGGTCTTTGTGGTGTACAAGGGCGTGGACAAGGGCATCGAGCGTCTTTCCAGCGTACTGATGCCGCTGCTGCTGCTCATGATCATCGCCATCTCCATCTTCTCGCTGACGCTCCGCCATACCGATGCCGAAGGCGTGACCCGCACCGGTCTTCAGGGACTGCAGATCTATCTGATCCCCAGCCTTGAGGGTATGACGCTGAACAAGTTCATGGTCATCCTTACAGACGCCATGGGACAGCTGTTCTACTCCATCAGCGTAGCCATGGGCATCATGATCACCTACGGCTCCTACGTCAAGAAGGAGACCAACCTGGCCA
This sequence comes from Clostridia bacterium, assembly GCA_017471885.1. Lineage (GTDB taxonomy): Bacteria > Bacillota > Clostridia > Christensenellales > Aristaeellaceae > UBA11524. Next base: position 41,699 of record JAFURI010000092.1, read on the forward strand.
AGTCGGTCAACCAGATTGAGATTTTCGACTCGCTGGTGGCCTTCCTCGCCGGTATGATGATTATTCCCGCCGTGTACACCTTTATGGGCTCCGAGGGCCTGTCCACCAGCGGACCCGATCTGATGTTCAAGGCCCTGCCCAAGGTCTTCAGCGCCATGGGCGCCACCACGGGTTCCATCGTGGGCGTGGTGTTCTTCATCACCGTGTTCTTCGCCGCGCTGACCTCCTCCATCTCCATTCTGGAGGCTGTGGTATCCAGCATGATGGACAAGTTCCGCTGGAGCCGCAACAAGGCGGTGATCGTCGCGTCGCTGATCGCTCTTGCTGCCGGTCTGCTCGTGTGCCTCGGCTACAACTTGCTGTACTTTGAGGCCGTCCTGCCCAACACGCCTGCAGGCAAGAACGCTCAGATTCTGGACATCATGGACTACGCCAGCAACTATGTGCTGATGCCCGTGGTCTCCATTGCCACCTGCATCCTCATCGGCTGGATCGTCAAGCCCAAGCTCGTCATTGACGAGGCCACCGTCGGCGGCGCAAAGTTCGGCCGCAGGACGCTGTATATCATCATGGTCAAGTATGTAACCCCCGTACTGCTGGCCCTGCTGCTGCTGCAGGCGCTGGGCATCGTACGGCTGTAAGCACAGAAGAACCGTCCCGCAGGGGGCGGTTCTTCCTGCTTTTTGGGGGCCGCAGAATGTTCTGTCAGCCGGAAATATTCACAAATTGTTTATTTTTCGGAACGGATACAGTCCTTGCATTGACGCTTTGGAATGTTTTATACTATAATAGATGTGTTTTTGCTGGTGCAAGGACATCCGTACGGAAGAAAGGAGGAGGCGACCATGGGTATTCTGCATCCCGGCAAGCGGGAGATCAAATCCGAAATGCAGCGGAAGAAAATCCTTGACGCCGCCGTAACCCTGTTCGAGCAGTACGGACTCAATGCCGTCAGCGTGCGTGATATTACCGAAACGGCGGAGGTTTCCACCGGAACCTTTTATCATTATTTCAAGAACAAGCAGGAGCTGATCAATACCGTCTATACGAAGATTCAGCCCACCTTTGTCCAGCCGCTTGCAGAAGTCGGCGTAAATCCCTCGCCCCGCAGCGCACTGTATGATTTCCTTACCGCCTCCCTTGTCGCGCAGGTGCTGCACGACGGTCTGGAATTCACCACCTACCGCGTTTTCGTAAGGCGCAGACACAGCCCCAAGAAGGGCGAAATGTATCAGGGCTGCCTGAAGCTGGTGCGTCAGGCACAGGCGAAGGGCGAGCTGACCGCCGATACCGACGCAGAGAAGCTGCTGGATTATCTGCTGACGGTGCAGCGCGCCGTGGTGCTTGAATGGTGTCTGGCTGAAGGCGGCTTCGATCTGCTGGAAGCCATGAAGCCCGCCATCGCCTGCGCCTTCCGTGCCTTTGATCAATAAGTACATAGCAAAGCGGCCCGCAGATTATCCTGCGGGCGCTCTTTTTTTGATTCGGTTACTCAAAGCTGAAGGACATAAAGTCCGCCGCACCTTCGCCCTCGTAGGTGAAGTACAGCGCCTTCCTGCCGCTGCCGATCTCAAGCGGCGCGCTGAAGGTCTCCCCCTCGCTGCTGGGGGATACGGGCACCCGGGCAGCCACCTTGCCGCCCCGGCCGTCCCGCACCACCATCTCGCCCGTGGCGGTACCGCGGGTTGTAACGCTGATGCGCTTCGCCGTGCTGAAATCAAAGTACCGGTAGCCGGCGGTGGCGCCGTCCACCATGTTGCTGATATACTGGTTGGGATTGTCCATGCGGTCCTCGCCGTCCTGCGTGAAAGCGGGATGATGCTCATCCTGCTGTTCGGGCAGGCTCTCGGTGGTTCCGCTTTTCGAGTAGAGGTGGCAGGCAATACGCGCTTCATAGGTTCCCTGATCCTTCAGGGGGCCGCCGTTGAGGCCGCAGGAGGTGATCTCCGCCTGATGGAAGGCCTCGCCGTCGAAGTACACCTCCTCCGCACAGGCCTGACGGGAGAAGAAGTGCCGGTTGGTCTGCCGGTGATAGAACACATACCACTTGCCGTTCACCAGCGCCACGGAGCCGTGGGTATTGCCGCGGTAGTTCATGGCCTCGGTGTTGCCGTTCACGCCGATATCCGCATTGGATACCAGAACGCCTCCGAAGTGATAATCCCCCAGCGGGCTGTCGGCCACGGCCCAGCACAGCTCGTGCATCCAGGTGGAGGAGTAAATGAAGTAGTACTTGCCGTTGATCTTGCGAATGGAGCTGGCCTCGAAGAAGGGATGTGCTTCGTACTCGGTGCCGTCTGCATCGTTGATGATGGGCAGGTTATGGTACGGCCCGTCCTTGACGGTAATCATATCCTGCTCCAGCTCCATCTTCAGGCTGTCCTTGTCGGTGGGCGTCTCCTTGTAGCGGGGAGAATTGCCTGAGAAGAGGTAGATGCGCTTGTCATCATCAATGAAGATGCCGGGGTCAAACTGGCGGATTTCATCCGGCCGCGCGCCCAGGATATCGCCGTTGGGGTATCGCACGAAATCCAGGAATTCAAAGGGGCCCACGGGAGTATCCGCCACCGCCACGCCAATCTCCTTGAGGAAATCCAGACAGTAGTACAGGTAATACTTGCCGTCGTTGCCGCGGCACACGTCGGGAGCCCAGAGGGCATGCGCCCCCTCCGGATTGCGGGGATCCTGCGTCTTGCGGAAGATCACGCCCTCGTAGCGCCAGTCGCTCAGATCATCCTCCGGCGCAGACCAGCAGACGTAGTCATTCTGACAATACACGTCGCCGTTGAAGCAGTCATGGCTGCCGTAAACGTACAGCCGTCCGTCAAATACGCGGGGCTCGCCGTCGGGAATGTACTCCCAGCTGGGCAGATAGGGATTGAATACCTGCTGTTTCATATTGCATTGCCATCCTTTGCTGTCAGAATCTGCTGCTTTGATTATATCAACCGCCGCATCATATCGCAAGCACGAAAACGCATGCTTTTCATCAACCCGCCCTTGCCCTTGAGCAGGAAAACACCTATAATAGAATGCGAACCCGCTGATTCATGCCACAAGGAGGCTTCTGATATGAAATTCATCTATGGCCGGCAGGATATGCCCACGCTCCTGCGCGCACAGGAAAACTGTTATCTGCAGGGCAACGGGCTGGGCGGCTATTCGTCGCTGTCCGCAGCGTATTCCATGACCCGGGGCGACCAGGGACTGCTGGTCGGCGCACGCACCGCGCCCAACGACCGCGTAACCCTGATTGCCCGCACGCAGGAAACGCTGAAGTGCGCTTCCGGCGAGGTTTTCCTTTCCACCCAGCAGTTCGCGGAGGATCAGCCGGCGGAGGACGGCTTCAGCCGCCTGTCCTCCTTTGTTGCGGAGGATACCGCTCGCTGGAGCTACGACGTAAGGGGCGTGCGCGTCACCCGTGAGACCGCCATGGCCTTTGAGCGCAACACCCTCTCGCTCCTCTACACGGTGGAAAACCGCACCGCCGCCCCCTGCACGCTGACCATACGCCCCATGGCGCTGGGCTTTGAAAAGGGCCATACGCCGCTCAAGCCCTGGAGCATCGCCCTGAAGGACGGCTGCATTCACACCGGCGATCAGCTTATCCATGTGCAGACCGACGGCCTGCTGACCCCCGAAGTCCCTGCCTTCAGCCTGCAGTACTATATGCACGACGAGCCCGACGGCCGCCCGGAGAAGGGCCTCGTGGGCAGCGTGTGCCGCATCGCCCTGACCGCCGCCCCCGGCGAAAAGAAAACGCTGCGGATTGTCTTTTCCGATGCGCCCTGCAGCGACCGGGCGGAGGATATCATTGCGGCACGCAGGCAGCGCATGCAGGCGCTGCGGGAGCTTTCCGGCCTGAAGGATGAAACCGCGCTGCAGCTGGTGTGCGCCGCCGACGCCTACGTGGCCCGGCGCGAATCCACCTCCGGCAAGACCATTCTGGCGGGCTATCCCTTCTTCGGCGACTGGGGCCGCGATACCATGATCGCCCTTCCCGGCTGCACCCTGTCCGCCGGACGCTGCGAGGATGCAAAGAGCATCCTGCGTACCTTCTTCACCTATGAAAAGGACGGACTGGTGCCCAACCTGTTCCCGGAAGGCACCCAGGAACCCATGTACAACACGGTGGACGCCGCGCTGCTGCTGATCAACACCGTATGGCTGTATGTGCGCAAAACCGGCGATCTGGATTTTGCCCGCGAGGCATGGCCCGTGATGGAGCACATCGTAGACAGCTACCGCAAGGGCACGCATCACGGCATCCGCATGGATAAGGACGGCCTGATCTGCGCCGGAAAGGGACTTGATCAGGTCACATGGATGGACGTGCGCGTGGGGGAAATCCTCCCCACGCCCCGGCACGGCAAGCCTGTGGAGATCAACGCCTACTGGTACAGTGCGCTGCGGATCATGGACGCGCTGGCAAAGGAGCTTCATACAGACGGCCGCGATTATGCCCTGCTGGCAGAAACCGTGAAGGAATCCTTCCTCCGGCTTTTCTGGATGGAGGAGCGCCGCTGCCTGAAGGACGTGATCTCTGGCACCGGTGCAGATGAACAGATCCGCTGCAACCAGATCTGGGCCGTGACCCAGCCCTTCACCATGCTCGATGCGGAGCAGGAGCGCGCCGTGGCGGACGCTGTCTACAGCCATCTGTACACACCCTGCGGCCTGCGCACCCTCTCCCCCGACGACGCGCAGTACCACGGAACCTACGAGGGCGTGCAGAAGGAGCGCGACATGGCCTATCATCAGGGCACCGGCTGGGTGTTCCCGCTGGGAGCGTACTATCTGGCTTATCTGAAGACCCGCGGCAGTACTCCCGAGGCCGCCCGCGCCGTCCGCGAGGCGCTGGAGCCCATGGCGGCCGCTCTGCGCGAGGGCTGCGCCGGTCAGCTGCCGGAAATCTACAACGGCGACTCCCCCTCCTTCAGCCGGGGCTGCTTTGCCCAGGCCTGGAGCGTGGGCGAGATACTCCGCGTGTACGAGGCGCTGGAGGCCATCGAAGCGTAACACTGAATTGATTACACCCCGGAGCATTCCGCTCCGGGGTGTTGTCTGTATTGATCAAATAATCCGGGTCGTCCACTTTGCGCAGTCCCACACCTCGGTGACCACGTCACGGTAGAATTCCGGCTCATGACAGATCAGCAGAATCGCGCCCCTGTACTCCCGCAGCGCGCGCTTCAGCTCCTCCTTGGCGTCCACGTCCAAATGATTGGTCGGTTCGTCCAGCAGGAGGATGTTGCTCTCCCGGTTGATCAGCTTACACAGGCGCACCTTTGCCTGCTCGCCGCCGGAGAGCACACGCACCTGACTCTCAATGTGCTTGGTGGTCAGGCCGCACTTGGCCAGCGCCGCCCGCACTTCAAACTGATTGAAGCCCGGGAACTCCTGCCAGATCTCCTCAATGCAGGTGGTGCTGTTGTTGTAGTCCCCCTCCTGCTCAAAATAGCCGATCTGCAGGTTATCGCCCAGCTCTACTTTGCCCGACAGAGCCGGGATCAGTCCCAGGATGCTCTTCAGCAGTGTGGTTTTTCCGATGCCGTTAGCGCCCACCAGCGCGATCTTCTGCCCCCGCTCCATCGTCAGGTTCAGCGGGCAGGACAGGGGGGAATCATAGCCGATCACCAGATCCTGGGTCTGGAAGATCATCTTGCCCGAGGTGCGCCCTGCCTTGAAGTTGAACTCCGGCTTGGGCTTCTCCGCAGTCAGCTCAATGCGCTCCATCCGGTCAAGCTTCTTCTGGCGGGACATGGCCATGTTGCGGGTAGCCACACGGGCCTTGTTGCGGTTGACAAAGTCCTGCAGCTCGCTGATTTCCTGCTGCTGGCGCTTGTAGGCCGCCTCCAGCTGAGATTTCTGGACGGCATAGACCTCCTGAAACTTGTCATAATTGCCCACATAACGGTTAAGCCTGCGGTTCTCCACATGGTAGATCAGGTTCACCACGTCGTTGAGGAAGGGAATATCGTGGGAGATCAGCACAAAAGCGTTCTCATACTCCTGCAGATAGCGTTTGAGCCACACGATATGCTCCTCGTCCAGATAGTTGGTGGGCTCGTCCAGCAGGAGGATATCCGGCTTTTCCAGCAGCAGCTTGCCCAGCAGCACCTTGGTGCGCTGTCCGCCGCTCAGGTCGGCCACGTCGTGCTCCAGCCCCAGCGAGAGCAGGCCCAGCGCCCTGGCCACCTCCTCCACCCGGGAGTCGATCATATAGAAGTCGTGGGCGTCCAGCATTTCCTGAATCCCGCTGAGCTCCTCCATGTAGGCGTCCATCTGCTCTTCGTCGGCGTCGCCCATTTTGTCGCAGATTTCATTCATCCGAGCTTCCATGTCAAACAGCCACGAAAAGGCCGAACGCAGCACGTCCTGAATGGTCATGCCCGGCGTAAGCGCCGCATGCTGATCCAGATAGCCCACGCGTACCCGGGGCGACCACTCCACCCGGCCCTCATCCGGCTGAAGCTTGCCAGTCACAATGCTCATAAACGTGGACTTGCCCTCGCCGTTTGCGCCCACAAAGCCGATATGCTCGCCCTTGAGCAGACGGAAGGACACGTCCTCAAAGATGGCCCTGTCGCCAAAGCCGTGGGACAGATGCTCGACGGTAAGAATGCTCATGCTGCCGCTCCTTTGTCATTGACATTCCCCGGTATTATATCACAGCCTTGCCGACCCAGGCAAGCGCATACAAAAAGCCGGTCTGTCCCCGGCAGATCAATTTCACGCCGTACAGAAGAAATGCATCAGAAAAGGACTGTGGCCTCATCCAAAGCCACAGTCCTTTATATGCACACCCGGCGGGAGTCGAACCCACGGCCTACCGCTTAGGAGCACAAAAAATCGTCTGATCCATGCTGTATTGCGATGTTATGCCGTGTTCTTGAAACCCTTGAAATACAAGGCTTTCAGGCGAATCTCGTGTTTTTCTGCATCTCCCGATTTCGTCCCGTTTTTCCGCTTGTTTTGGCGTCCTGTTAGCAAAATGTTAGCAGAGCCACAGCGGGAAACGAACACCAACGAACTGCGGTTCGAATCAAAACCATGGTTTCACACCATAACCTTGACAGACAAATTATACGAAAAAGACAACTTCACGTCAATACGCAGCCCCTCAAGAGGCTGTGTGAAAAAGCGGCATGTATCACCCGTTTCTGCAACGGAAGATGCATGCCGCTTTATTTTTATACAGAGGTGATCAAATTGACTGCTCAAACCATTGCCATTGCCAACCAGAAGGGCGGCGTTGGCAAAACGACCACCACCGCCAATCTGGGTATCGGATTGGCACAGGAGGGCAAGAAGGTGCTGCTGGTGGACTGCGATCCGCAGGCCAGCCTGACCATCAGCCTTGGGTATCCCCAACCGGATACCCTGCCCTGCACACTCTCTACTCTCATGGGAAACGTCATCACCGACGAACCCAACATCCCCGGAGAAGGAATCCTGCATCATGCCGAAGGCGTCGATCTGCTGCCTGCCAGCATCGACCTTGCGGGCATGGAAGTAACGCTCATGAATGTTATGAGCCGCGAAACTGTGCTACAGCAAGTCCTGGACCCGTTGAAAAAGCAGTATGACCACATCCTGATCGACTGTATGCCTTCCCTGGGGATGTTGACGATCAATTCGCTGGCAGCAGCTAACAGCGTCATCATTCCGGTTCAGGCGCAGTATCTGCCTGCCAAGGGCCTGGAACAGCTGCTCAAAACCGTTGGCAAAGTGCAGCGGCAGATCAATCCCAAGCTGAAGATCGACGGCATCCTACTGACCATGGTGGACAACCGCACGAACTATGCCCGTGAGATCAGCGCCATGCTGCGTGCGAACTACGGCAGCAAAGTCAGGGTGTTTGCCACGGATGTTCCTCATTCCGTCCGTGCTGCCGAAATCAGTGCTGAAGGCAAAAGCATCTATGCCCATGATCCCAAGGGCAAGGTGGCAACGGCGTACCGCGCTCTGACGCAGGAGGTGATGAAGATTGAGAAGCAGCGCAGCAAAAATCAAGCTGACCTCGGTCGATGATCTGTTTTCTTCGGAGGAAAGCAGAGCCGACGCCAGCCGGGAACGGGTCGTTGAAATACCCCTGGCAGAGATGCACCCGTTTAAGAACCATCCCTTCAAAGTGCTGGATGATGAAAAAATGCAGGATACCGCTGAGAGCATCCGGGAACATGGCGTACTGGTTCCTGCCATTGTGCGTCCACGGGAGGAAGGCGGCTATGAGATCGTCGCAGGTCACAGGCGGCACTTTGCCAGCCACATTGCCGGACTTGACACGATGCCCGCTATCGTCCGTGATCTGGATGACGATGCAGCCACCATCATCATGGTTGACTCCAATCTTCAGCGTGAGAGCATCCTGCCCAGCGAACGCGCCTGGGCGTATCGGATGAAGCTGGAAGCTGTGAGGAGAAAGGCTGGACGGCCATCGAAAGAAAATGCGGGCCAACTTGACCCGAATTTCGATAATCGCCGTTCCAATGTCATTGTCGCTGAACAAGCCGGCGAAAGCGTCAAGCAGTTGCAGCGCTTCATCCGTCTGACCGAACTTATCCCACCCCTTCTGGATATGGTGGACGAGCGCAAGATCGCTTTTAACCCGGCTGTCGAACTCTCCTACCTCAAGCCAGAAGAACAGATTGAGCTTCTGGATGCTATGGACAGCGAACAGGCCACGCCCTCCCTCTCCCAGGCGCAGCGGCTGAAGAAATTCAGCCAGGGAGGGCATCTGTCCATCGACGTGATGCGCGCCATCATGTCTGAAGAGAAGAAAAGCGAGCTTGACCGGGTAACGCTCACCAGCGACAAGCTGCATAAGTATTTCCCGAAAAGCTACACGCCCCAGCAGATGGAACAGGTGATTCTGAAACTGCTGGAAGGATGGCACCACCGCCGCCAGCAAGCCCAGGAGAGATAACGCCCACACAATCATGTGTCGGGCGTTTTTTCATACCCCGAAGGAAAGGAGGGATGAAATGTGGCTGTTTTCAGGATCGAGAAAACGAGGGATTACACCGTCATGTCCAACCATCATCTGAAAAACAAG
>JAFURI010000093.1 GCA_017471885.1 Clostridia bacterium
AACTGGAGAGCAAAAAGGGAATGCATGAATCCCGGGTTGCTGAAAAGGTTAGTAAAATCAAGGGTTACGGGGCAAGAGCCTTCCATTTGATCAAGGTGGTTTCGAGTGCGCCCCGTTATGACCGCTTCGATACGTCTCCACGCGGATAACAGGTCGATTATAGCACACTTCACGCGTAATTGCAAGAGGAAGCCCCCGGACTGCGCAGCTTACAGGCCCAGGCGGATTCTTTCTCCCGTGCACACGTTGTCAAGGAAGGCCGCGTCATGCTCCACAATCAGCAGCGTGGGGGCGCTTTCACGGATCAGCCCCTCCAGTTGGATGCGGCTGAACACGTCAATGTAGTTCAGCGGCTCGTCCCAGACGTACAGGTGCGCAGGGGTGCACAGGCTTCCTGCCAGCAGCACCTTCTTTTTCTGTCCCTGACTCATCTGCTCCAGAGGACGGTCGAACAGGTCGCGGGTGAAGTCCATGTTGCGCAGGATCGCCTTGAACAGGGTTTCGTCCGCACCGGAGCGACTGATATACGCATCCAGGCTCCCCTGCAGATGATCCGTACGCTGGGGTACCCACGATATCTGCAGCCCGGCAGCAATGCGCACGTCTCCCTGCAGGGCGCAGCCCTCTCCTACCAGCGCCTTGAGCACGCTGGACTTGCCGCAGCCGTTGGGGCCTGTCAGCGCCAGCCGGTCGCCCCTGCGCACCTGAAAGCTGATCCCGCTGCACACCGTCCTCTCACCGTACACCACCGCCGCATCCGCCACGGTGATCAGCGTCTCCTTTGGATGGCGCAGGTTTGTCAGCTTCAGCTCGCCTACCTTTTCCACATTGTGCAGGAGGCTCTTCTTCTCCTCCACAGCCTTCTCCCGGCGGCGAAGGGTGGACTGGGAGCGCTTCATCATCCCTGCGGCCCGCGCGCCCACATAGCCCCGATCCACCACCGCCGATACGCTGGGCGGCACGTGATACTTCCCCTTCTCCGCAGCAGCGCTCCACTGGGCGGTCTTCCGGGCGGATTCCTCCAGACGGCGGATATCCCGGCGCAGCTCCTCGTTGCGGGCATGCTCATACTCGTTCTGCTGATTCAGCCGCTGCTCCCAGTCGTCGTAATTGCCCTGCATCACCCAGACGTCGCTGCGGTTGATGCTGATTACATGGTCGATGCACCGGTTGAGAAAGGCACGGTCGTGGCTCACCAGCAGGAAGCCGTCCTTGCGGCGCAGATACTCCGCCACCAGCTCCCGCCCGTGGGCGTCCAGATGATTCGTGGGCTCGTCGATGAGCGGATACACGTCCTCCCGGGAGAACAGCGCCGCCAGCAGCGCTTTGGTCTGCTCGCCCTGGGAGAGGGTGGAAAAGGGGCGGTACAGCACGTCCTCGTCCAGGCGGAGCAGCTTCATTTCCCGCATAAGCTGCCAGTCGGCGGATTCAGGTGCGGCCTGCTGCATCACAAACAGGGTCAGCAGGGACGCATCCTCCACCGGAAAGGGAAAGTACACAGGCCGCAGGGGGCAGTCGATCCGCCCGCGGAAGGGGTAGCGCCCCTCCAGCAGACGAAGCAGTGTGGTCTTGCCACGCCCGTTGCGGGCAATCAGCCCCAGCCTCCAGGAGGTATCTGCGGTGATATTGACGTGCTCAAACACGGGGGTATAGCTGCCCTCGTGGGTAAAGGTAAGATCTGTTATTTTCAACTGCACGGGCTTCGCCTTCTTTCTGTCTGATGACGAAGGGAGGGCAAAAGCGCACAAAAACAGAGCTGTGCCGTATCCTGCGTTTTCCGCCGCAGCAAAGCCAGCCCCCGGCGTTCCCAGCGGCAGCCATGCCTTCCCTTCAGGAAAAAACGGGCGGATTACTTACGCATATGACGGTCAGCCCCCATCAGTCAGAATGCTGTCTGCATTGTAGCATGCGCCCTGAAGGCTGTCAAGCAGGCGGCGTTATACCGCCGGTATAAGGCTGATTCCGGTTGCTTCCATCCGGAATTGATGGTATAATTTATGGTGAGATTTTGTCGCAATGGAGGGGTATTATGGCCTTCACGCACCTGCATCTGCATACGGAGTACAGCCTGCTGGACGGCGCATGCCGTATTTCCCGGCTGCCGGAAAGGCTCAAGGCGCTGGGGATGGACAGCTGCGCGGTGACGGATCACGGCGTGATGTACGGCTGCATCGACTTCTACTCCGCCATGAAGAGCGCCGGACTCAAGCCCATCATCGGCTCGGAGGCCTACGTATGCCGCAACCGGTTCGAGAAGAGCGGCGTAAACCGTGAGTACAGTCACCTGATCCTCCTTTGCGAGAACAACACCGGCTACAATAACCTGATGAAGCTCATCTCCGAGGGCTTCCTGACAGGCTACTATTACCGTCCCCGTATCGATTATGATCTGCTCCGCCGGCACTCCGAGGGACTGATCTGCCTCTCCGCCTGCCTTTCCGGCGATCTGCCCAAGCTTCTGCTCATGGAGCAGTACGACGAGGCGAAGAAGTACATCCGCGAGATGCAGGATATTTTCGGCAGGGACAATTTCTTCGTGGAGATCATGGATCACGGCATCACCGAGGAGAAGCTGGTGCTGCCCAGGCTGATTCAGATCGCCCGGGAAACGGGCGTGCCGCTGGTGGCCACCAACGACTGCCACTACCTGGAGGAAAAGGACGCCCAGGCGCAGGAAGTGCTCATGTGCATCCAGACCGGCAAGACGCTGGAGGATGAAAGCCGCATGCGCATGGAAACCACCCAGCTCTATGTGAAGAGCGAGGAGGAGATGCGCCAGCTGTTCCGCCAGTGTCCCGAAGCCATTGACAATACGCAGCTGATTGCCGAGCGCTGCAACGTAGAGTTTGAGTTCGGTGTGACCCGTCTGCCCCAGTATCCCGTACCCACGGGCGAAACCGCGCTGGAGATGCTCACCCGTCTGTGCCGCGAGGGTATCCGCCGCCTGTATCCCGGCGCCAAGGAGGGCGACGAGCCCTATACCCGCCTGCAGTACGAGCTGGACGTCATCACCGGCATGGGGTATGTGGACTACTTCCTCATCGTGTGGGATTTCATCCACTACGCCAAGTCACAGGGCATCATGGTAGGCCCGGGACGCGGCAGCGGCGCTGGCTCCATCGTGGCGTACTCTCTGGGCATCACCATGCTGGATCCGCTGAAGTACCAGCTGCTCTTCGAGCGATTCCTGAACCCGGAGCGCGTCACCATGCCCGATATCGACGTGGACTTCTGTTATGAGCGCCGCCAGGAGGTCATCGACTATGTGGCCCGCAAATACGGCGCGGATCACGTCAGCCAGATCATCACCTTCGGTACCATGGCCGCCAAGGGCGTCATCCGCGACGTGGGCCGCGTACTGGGCATGAGCTATCAGGAGACGGATGCGGTGGCCAAGGCCGTCCCCTTTGATCTGGGCATGACGCTGGAAAAGGCGCTGAAAGTATCCCCTATGCTGCGCTCTATGGCTGAGGAGAAGCCCGAGGTTCAGCGGCTGATCGACATGGCCATGACGCTGGAGGGAATGCCCCGCCACGCCTCCACCCATGCCGCAGGCGTGCTGATTACGGGCAAACCCGTGATGGAGTTCGTCCCCCTACAGCGCAACGACGAGGTTATCACCACCCAGTACCCCATGGGCACCATCGAGCAGCTGGGCTTGCTGAAAATGGACTTCCTGGGCCTGCGCACGCTGACCGTTATCCGCGATACGCTGGACATGATGCGCGATATCGGAGTGGATATGAAGCCCGAATACATTCCCATCGACGATCCCGCCATTTATGAGATGATCTCCTCCGGCGATACCGACGGCGTGTTCCAGCTGGAAGGCGGCGGCATGACCTCCTTCATCACCAACATGAAGCCCGCCTGCTTTGAGGATATCATCGCCGCCATCTCCCTGTACCGGCCCGGCCCCATGGATTCCATCCCCCGCTATATCGAGGGCAAGCACAACCCTGCCTCCGTCCATTACGAGACCGAGAAGCTCCGCCCCATTCTGGACGTGACCTACGGCTGCATGGTGTATCAGGAGCAGGTGATGCAGATCGTCCGCGATCTGGCCGGCTACTCCTACGGCCGCAGCGACCTTGTGCGCCGCGCCATGGCGAAGAAGAAGCACAAGATCATGGCGCAGGAGCGGGAGTACTTTGTCCACGGCAAGCTCAACGAGGACGGCAGCATCGACGTGCCGGGCTGCATCCGCAACGGCGTGCCGGAGGCGGTGGCGGAGCACATCTACGACGAGATGACCGCCTTCGCATCCTACGCCTTCAACAAATCCCACGCCGCGGCCTACGCTGTGGTCGCCGCCCAGACCGGCTGGCTCAAGCGGTATTATCCCGTGCAGTTCATGGCGGCCATGCTCAACAGCGTCTACGGAAACTCCGGCAAGATCGCAGGCTACATTCAGTACTGCCGCGCCAAGGGCATCGCCGTGCTGCCCCCGGACGTGAACAGCTCCACTTGGAAATTCACCGTACAGAAGCAGCCCGACGGCTCCCAGGGCATTCTCTTCGGCCTGGGCGCTGTGAAGACCGTAGGTCAGGGCGCTGTGCGGGCCATCATGGAGGAGCGGAACAAGGGACCCTACAAGGATATCTTCGATTTCTGCAGCCGTATCGACGCCTCCGAATGCAACAAGCGCGTGGTGGACAGCCTGATCCGCGCCGGCGCGTTTGACCGTTTCAGCGCCAACCGTCCCCAGATGCTGGCCGTCTATGAGTTCGCCATGGATGCAAACATCAACCGCCGCAAGTCCAACGTGGACGGACAGATCAGCCTCTTCGACCTGACCTTCGGCGACGATACGCCCCTGATCGAGGTAGACCGCACGCTGCCCAATCTGCCGGACTGCACCCTGCAGGCAAGGCTGTCCATGGAAAGGGAAATCGCAGGCGTGTACATCACCGGGCATCCACTGGATGATCACCGGGACATGCTGCGCACCTTCACCTTCTCCACCGCCGATCTGGAGGGCATTGAGGAGCGGGAGGATCACGGCATGACGCTGGACGGCCAGATGGTCAGCATGGCCGGCATCCTCACCGAGGTCAAGGGCAAGGCTACCAAGAAAGGCCAGTATATGGCCTTCATCACCCTGGAGGATCTGACCGGCCAGATCGAGTGTCTGGTGTTCCCCAAAGTATACGAGCGCTATCAGGGCATGATCGCCGCAGACGATCTGGTGGTGCTGACGGGCCGGCTATCCATCCGTGAGGACGAGGCGCCCAAGCTCCTGCTGGAGCGGCTGACTCCGCTGGAGGAATGGAACGAATCCGCCCCTGCACCCCGCAGACCTGCCCCGCAGGCGCAGAGCAATCAGCCGATGGGGCTGCCCTCCGAAGCGCGTCCTCCGCTGCCCCAGGAGCCCTACGTTCCCCTGACCGACGCACAGCTGGCCTCCCGTGCCGCCAGCAAGCTGTACCTGCGCCTCAACCGCTCCGATATGGACAAGGTCACGTCCCTGCTGGGACTGCATCCGGGCAGCGTACCGGTATATCTGCATCTGCCGCAGGAGAAGATGACCCTGCTGGCCCCCGCCGTCAACTGGTGCGACGGCTCCGATGCATGCCTGAAGCGGCTGATCCTCCACTTCGGCGTGGACAACGTCAAGCTGGTGAAAAAGTAATGCGAAAGAAGGTTACGCCCTTGAAGCCCGTTTTGATTTTCGACTGGGACGGCACCATCGCCGACAGCATGGATCTGTGCGTGGAGGAGGTGCGCGTGTCGCTGGAGCGGCTGCAGCTGCCCCCCGTGTCCCTGGCCCTGATGCGCGCCTGCAACGGCCCCACCTTTGAGGAAACCGTGCCCCTGCTGGGCGTGCCGGAGCATCTGGCTGAACGCTACATGGCTTTGCGGCAGGAGATCGGACTGGAAAAGTGTGCGGAGGTGAACCGCCTCTTTCCCGGCGTGAAGGAGATGCTCCTGCGCCTGAAGGACCGCGCCGTGCTGTGCATCGCCTCCAACGGCACGGCAGAATATATAGACACATGTCTTGAGGTGTTTGGCATGAAGGGGCTCTTCAGCCGGATTCAGGCGTCGCAGCCGGGCCGCAGCAAGGCGCAGGCCGTGGCGGAGATTCTGGCAGAGTTCCGCCCGGAGAAGACCCTGATGACAGGCGACCGTCTGGGGGATATCAACGCCGGCAAGGCCAACGGTCTGCCCACCGTGTGCGTGTCCTTCGGCTATGGCAGCGCGGAGGAGTGGGCCGCAGCGGATCAGACCGCCGATACCGTCGCCGCACTGGAAGAAATGCTGAACCGTTTCATCGGCTGAAAAGCGTAAAAAAGAGGAGCTGACATGCAGCTCCTCTTTTTGTATACGCTTACGCCAGCGGGCGGATCAGGATAATGGGCGTCAGCTCGTCGCCCTGACCGGAGGGATTGTCCCTCATGGCGTCCTGAATCTCATCGTCCGTCAGGGGGAAGGTATCGCACTTGCCCAGCTGATTCTGGTCGATATCGTTGGCGTCCATGATCACCGTGGGGATGCCGGTGGCCTTGGTCATGGCGTTGCACAGCTCCACAGGGTTGTCGGGATTGATCAGCGCCAGCGTCTTGTAGCGTTCGAAGCTGGAGCGGAAGTAAAAGCCGTCGATGCCGCCCACGCCCTTGCCGCAGATCTTGTAGAACAGGCCCTTGATGCCGAAGGGACGGGTCACGGCAGACACGGCTGCTGCCAGCAGCACACGGGGCAGGCCGCACATGTCGATGACCAGCTGCAGCTTATAGGGCTCATGCATGCCCACGCCCGTGGAGTTGATGCCTGCAAAGCGTGCCATGAATTTGGCGAAGAAGCCCAGCTTCATCTCCTCCATGGTCTTGACGTTTCTGGTGCACATGGCCATCACCTTGGCAGTGATGGACACCACGTCGCCGGGCTTGGAAATGGGCAGCACGTAGCGGCGGATCAGCTCGTTGGGATCCTCGCCCACCTCCACAAAGTGGGTATGCACGGCATAGCGGTCGTAGCGGCGGCCGTTGCGGCCCTCCAGCGTGCCGCGATCATAATATACAACGCCGTTTTCCTCCCGGCGCTGGGATTCCAGATTCTTCGAGTCGCTCATATTGCAATCCTCCTTGAGGGTGTTTGTCCACCTGTTATTGTACAACGCTTTCCCCGCTCTGTCAATTTGTATCATGGTCGGCAAGGGCATAAATCATCCGGACGCGGGATGGTTTTCCCTTGCGGCAAAGCGTCCGGGGGTGTATAATGCCCTTGTCCCCTGCAGGAGGTGCATTATGGCGAAGGCTGTGAAGACCAACGTGCTGCGTCATCTTGACGCAAAAAAGATTCCCTATGAGACCCGGGAATATCCCGTGGATGACGATAATTTCGACGGCAAGCTGATCGCCGCCAAGGTGGATCTCCCCGCCGATATGATCTACAAGACCCTTGTGCTTACCGGCGACAGGCAGAGCCATCTGGTCTGCGTGATTCCCGTGGAAAAGGAGCTGGACATGAAGGCCGTGGCCCGCGCCAGCGGCAACAAGTCCGTCGCGCTGCTGCCCCAGAAGGATCTGCTGCCTCTCACCGGCTACCTCCGCGGCGGCTGCAGCCCCATCGGCATGAAGAAGCTGTTTCCCACCTATATTCATGCGGACGCACAGCGCCTTGAGCGCATTTCCGTCAGCGCAGGGGTACGGGGCTGTCAGGTAATTCTTACTCCGGCTGATCTGATCGCCCAGACCCGCGCCCAGCTGGCCGAACTGTGCCGCTGAGCCGTCTCCGCTTCGCTTAAAAAATGTAAAACGTGATAATCGCGGCCTGAATGATTGTATTCGGCCGCGTTTTGTTGTATAATATAAGTTGGTTAATTGTGTTGACCACCGTATCCGACCGTACCGGCAGCACGGCGCGCCGCGCTGCCCGCACCGCATATAGAAGCACACGAAAGGAATGTGATTCCATGGCTATGGATCCAAGGAACGCCGTCATCCTCATCCCCTCTCTTGAGCCTGACGACCGGCTCCCGCTTTATCTTGGCAAACTGAAGGAAAAGGGCTTTGAGAAGATCGTCGTGGTGGACGACGGCTCCAGCGAAAAGACCCAGCATCTCTTTGACGAAATGGCGAAGATGGAGGGCGTTCACGTCCTGCATCATGACGTGAACCACGGCAAGGGCGTGGCGCTGAAGACCGGCTACCGCTGGATCAAGGATAACCTGAAGGGCGTGTCCGGCGTCATCACCGCCGATGCGGACGGTCAGCATACCGTGGAGGACTGCTGGCGTCTGGCAGGCGCTCTGGGCGAGGGCAAGCGTGCCATGTATATGGGCAGCCGTGATTTCAACCTGCCCAACATCCCGCCCCGCAGCCGCATGGGCAACAAGATCACCAGCACGGTGTTCTGGGCGCTGTACGGTCAGTACCTGCAGGATACCCAGACCGGCCTGCGCGCCTTCCCCGCCAGCGAGCTGCAGTTCATGATGGACGTGCCCGGCGAGCGCTACGAGTACGAGATGAACGTGCTCATCGCCTGCGCGCGGGCCAGCCTGCCCATGATCCCCATGACCATCGAAACCGTGTACGAGAACAACAACGAGGGCTCCCACTTCCACCCCATCCGCGACAGTTATCGCATCTACAAGGTGATTCTGGGCAACTTCGTCAAGTTCATGGCGGCGTCGCTGTGCTCCTTCCTGATTGATCAGGGCGTTTTCGCGCTGATGGAGCATGTGGTGCTCTCTGCCGTAGGCTGGGGGCTGCCGCTGATTCAGGGCGTGAGCACCATCATGGCGCGACTGGTCTCCGCTCCCTGCAATTTCCTGATGAACCGCTCCTTCGTCTTCAATTTCAAGGACAACACCGCGCAGACTGCGGTGAAGTACGCGGTGCTGTGCATCTTCATCATGCTGCTGAGCTGGCTGGGCGTGGCGGTGCTGAGCCTGCTGGGCATGCCCAAGGCGCTGGATAACCTGTCCAAGCTGATCATCGACACCTGCCTGTACTTCCTGAGCTACCGTGTGCAGAATAAGTGGATCTTCCGGGAGGAGCAGAAGGCATGAGCCAGAAAATCCGCAATATTCTCCTGACCATTCTCTCCGCCGCTCTGCTGATCGGCTTCGCCGCCGCCATCCCTTCGCCTGTGATTTCTGACGAGGCGCTGGATGCTTATTGGGCGGAAGCCGCCGAAGACGACGAGTACGCCTTCCTATTTGACGACTGATATCACCTGAAGGAGGTACCCTGCAATGCGCAAACTGATTGCCATCCTGCTGCTTATGACCATGCTCATCCCCGCCGCGCTGGCGGATGAGGCTGCCGATTTTGCCCTGCCCATGGACCATTCCGCCGGTCATGTGGCTGATCCCGCCGGATATACCGAATCCGGCTACGAGGACGAGAGCCTGTCCATCACCATGGAACGTATCCAGGAGGACGGCGTGACCTACAATGTTGCCCGTGTGAAGATCGCCCATGCCAGCCAGCTGCGCACCGGTCTGGAAGATCCTGAGAAGGGCAAGAAGAGCAACTACGTCCACAACATCGCCGCCAGGTACAACGCTGTGCTGGCCCTCTCCGGCGACTTCTTTGTGAAGAACAAGGTAGGCTACGTGGTGCGTCAGGGGCAGGTCTACCGCAAGAAGCCTACCGAAGCCCGCGATATGCTGCTGATCGACTCCAACGGCGACTTCCATGTGGTGTACCGTTCCAACGCCGAGGATCTGCAGGCCCTGCTCTCCCGCACCGACGTGACCTTCCCCAATATCTTTAACTTCGGCCCCGTGCTGGTGGACAAGGGCGAGGCTGTAGCCATCCCCGAAAAGTACGAGTTCAACCTCAAGCGCTACGAGCCCCGCTGTGCCATCGGTCAGGTGGGCCCGCTGGAGTATCTGCTGGTGGTGGCCGACGGCCGCAGCGATACCTCTACCGGCGCCAAGGGCGAGCAGCTGGCCAGCTTCATGGCCTCCCAAGGCTGCATCACCGCCTACAACCTGGACGGCGGCGACACCGCGCTTCTGTGGTTCGGCGGCGATTACTACTCCCGCAAGACCAAGCGCGCCCAGTCCGATATCATCTACTTCGCCACCGCGGTGGACGCAGGTCTGGACGGCACGGAGGAGTAACTGATGATCACTTCCTACGGCTTGAACGCAGCGCTGGCCATGGCTGCGCTGCTGCTGGTGACGGGCCTGTGGTGCCGCAGTCAGAAGATCGGCTACGGCCCCTTCATCCGCCTGTGCGCGCTGGGTCTGCCTATGGCGTTCCTGTTTTCCCGCATCTTCTTCGCACTGACTGCGCTGGGCTGTGAGGACGTATTCTCCTCCCCCGTGCAGATGCTCTACTTCTGGGACGGCGGCGCGTCCATCACCGGCGCGTTTGCCGGCCTGATCCTTGCTGCGTGGATCGTAAGCCGCCTCTGCCGCGTGTCCTGCGGCACGCTGCTGGACGGCATCGCCCTCGGCGCACCGGCGGCTATTATCATCGAACGCCTCACCGAGCCCTCCGCAGGCCTCGGCGTGGGCCGCTATGTGGATACGGAGTGGCTGCAGTTTCTGGGCAGCAGCATGGACGGACGGCATCCCGTGTACCTGTATGAGGCCGTTGTCGCCGGCATGATCCTGCTGGCGCTGTGCCTGATGCTCCTGCGCGGCCGGGGCGTGAAGCATCCCGGCGACCTGCTGCTGACCTTCATGACCCTGTACGGCTGCACCCAGACCCTGCTGGAATCCCTCCGGGACGACGCGCACATGGTCATCTACTTCATCCGCATCAACCAGATCGCAGCGCTGATCATGGCTGCCGCAGCCTTCGTGATCTGGATGGTCCGCTGGGCCCGCAAGGGAGCCGGTCGGACGGGAATCATCCTGTGCAGCGTCGTGTATATCGCGGCGGTGGCGCAGGGCGTGGTTCAGGAATTCGCTGTGGATTCCAACCTCAATATGCTGCTGGAATACGGTATCATGGCCCTGTGTCTGGCTGTGCTGGCTGCTCTGGCGCTGATCATCCGCAAGAAGGCGGAATAAGGAGACAAGCATGGAAAAGTGGAAGATTGACCGCATCAACGAACTTGCACGCAAAAAAAAGACCGTCGGCCTTACCGAGGCCGAGGCAGCTGAGCAGGCTGTGCTGCGCCGGGAATACCTGGACGGATTCCGCGAAAATATGAAGGCTATTCTGGAGAACACGGTAATTCAGCAGCCCGACGGAACTAAAACGCCGCTGAAGAAAAAGGCCGCTAACTGATAGTTTATCAGACGCGCCGATGAAAGTCAAATAAAAAACTTTGGCAAAAACTCTTGCCAAAAAGGCCATGGTTGTGTATAATAAAGATGCACCGAGAGAATAGAGATTACCGCGAAGACATAGCGGATGGTGCCTACCAGGAAATGAGGTGAGACCGTTGTACGAGGGTGAAGATCCGAACCTGGATATGGAGGAGGGCTTCGAGCCGGACATCATTGAGATGACCGACGACGAAGGCAACACGATCCTCCTCGAGATTATCGATTACTTCTTCTACAATGGCGAAGAATACTGTATCCTTACAGATTCCATTGATGAAGACAGCGGCGACGAACCTGATGAGCAGTGCGCCCCCGAAGATGAATCCGACGAAGCTGAAGGCATCACCTGCTACATTATGAAGGTGAACACGAGCACCGACGAGAACGGTGAAGAGCTGGAAGAGTTCATCCCCGTGGAAGATCAGGCACTTGAGGCCAAGCTGATGGAAATTGCCTCCACCCGGTTCAATGACGAAGACCAACTTGATGAAGATTGATCGCCGCCAAAGCCCCGGAAGTGAATAACAGTACCCAATGCGGATGGTAGCAGCCATCCGCTTTTTCTTTCCCTTTTCCCCTGTCCTCTCTGTCAAAAAACGTCCTTTCGCCTTAATTCCCGAACTTTCATGCACCGACTTTGGTCTGTTTTACTCTTCACGCCTGTGAATAACTGTGGAAAACCTGTGGAAATTGTGAATTGTTTTTCTGTTATTTCTTTAGCCCTGTGGATAACTTTTCGCGCGCATTCCCAAAGCAGCGCACACCGGTTGTGTTCCGGTCGATTCCCGTCGCATTTCTACCAGACTCCAGTCTGTTTTGGGGCTGTTTGTTTTTCAACAGGCAATCCACAGGCCTTCGTCGGTTGTGCAAAACATCTTTCCCACAGTCCATACACAATGTTTGCCACAGGTTTATCCACAGGCAGCAAAGAAGCCGCCTGCAGGCATATGCTGCCGCAGACGGCTTCTTCCATCATATTTATTTCTCCACAGCTACGCCGGTAATCTCCTTCGGAATAAATCCGCTGAATTCCGTACAGGCGGCGTCGCTCTTCAGGGTGATATCTCCGCCCCTTTCCCGCAGCACCTTGCGGACAATATACAGGCCCATGCCGTGGCCGGAGGCTTTGGAGGTAATCCCCGCCTGGAAGATGTTCTCCTGGCTCTTCAGGGGAATCATGGGGCCTGTGTTGGCCACTGAGAAACGGAAGGCCTTCAGGTCCTCCGTCAGCGTGATAATCAGCTTTCGCTGGCTGAGCTCCACCTCCTCCAGCGCATCGATGGCGTTATCCAGCAGGTTGGACAGCACCTTGCACATTTCCCAGCCCGGCACCGGCAGATCCTTCCACGCGGACTGGATGTTCATCTCCACCGCAATGGAAGCCCGCTCGCACTCGCCCAGCTTCACCTGAAGCAGCGCATTTACGGCAGGATTGGCGGTCTTCATGACCCTGCTCACCGCCGTGATGCTGCCGTAAATCTTTTCGATATACGCACTGGCCTCGCCGTATTCCTCCATCTCCATCAGGCTATACACCACCTGCAGGTGGTTGAGGAAGTCGTGCCGCTGGGAACGCAGGGTGTTGTTGAGGCTCTCCATCGCGTCGATGGTGCTGTCCATGTCGTCCAGCTGCCCCAGCAGCCTGCGGGTTGACAGCGCCTCGCGGATATCAACCACCGCGCCCCAGATCACCAGCGCCGCTGCGGCGATCATCACCGCCTCCAGCACCACGCCGTCCACCTGCGTACCGGGGAGAATCAACACTGCGGCGATCATGCCCGCCATCAGCAGAATCTGCATGCCGTTAATGACGATGGCGTAGATACTGGCCTTGCGTACGCTGATGTTCCGCTCATGATTCCTGATCAGCTTCACTTTTTCCCCTCCCGCACCTGATGGTTCTTCTGGATGGTGGCTTCATGCCCCATCTCGGAGGGACGGTAGTACTTCTTGCCCCGCACCTCCGGCGGCATGTACTCCTGCTTCACCCAATGGCCGGGGAAATCGTGGGGATACTTGTAGCCCTCGCCGCTGCCGATGCGCTCGTGCCCGCTGTAATGCGTATCCCGCAGGTGCACCGGCACCGGGCCGAAGCCGCCCTTCTCCGCATCCGCCATGGCCGCATCCACCGCAGCGCACACGCTGTTGGACTTCGGGCTCTCACACACGGCAATGATCGCCTGTGCGATGGGCAGCCGCGCCTCCGGCATGCCCACGAACTCCAGATCCTGCGCCGCAGCAGCAGCCTGCAGCATGGCGATGGGATTCGCCACGCCCACGTCCTCGCTGGCGTGAGCAATGATTCGCCGCACAATAAGCCGCGGATCCACACCGGCGTAGATCAGCCTGGCAAACCATGCCAGCGCAGCATTGCTGTCCGAGCCGCGCAGGCTCTTGCAGAAGGCGGACAGCATATCGTAATACAGGCTCTCGTCGCAGCGCATCATGGGCTTCTGGATGCTCTCCTCCGCCACGGCCATGTCCACATGGATCACACCGTTTTCGTCCGCAGCGGTGGTCAGCACAGCCAGCTCCACAGCGCCCAGCGCAGCACGGGTATCGCCATTGGCAATGCGGGCAATGTGCCGCAGCGCGTCCTCATCCGCCTGTACCTTCATCTGGCCGTAACCCCGTTCCGGATCCGCAATAGCCCGCTTCATGGCGGTGATCACATTGCGCTCGTTCAGGGGCTGGAACTGGAATACCCGGCACCGGCTGACAATGGCGGGGGTCATGGCAATCATGGGATTCTCGGTGGTTGAGCCGATGAAGCGTATGGTGCCCCGCTCGATGGCCGGGAGGATGCTGTCGCTCTGGGCCTTGGACCAGCGATGGCATTCGTCCAGCAGGAGATAGGTAGCCTGACCGTACAGTGTCTGCCGCTCCTGCGCATTCTTGAGCACCTCGCGCACGTCAGCCACGCCGCTGGTCACGGCGTTCAGCTGCACAAAGTTCGCCTTCGTCGCCCTTGCAATGATGGACGCAAGCGTGGTCTTGCCGCAGCCGGGCGGGCCGAAGAAAATGGAGGAGGTGAGCCTGTCCGCCTCGATGGCGCGGCGCAGCAGCCGTCCGGGGCCAATCAGATGCTCCTGACCAATGAACTCCTCCAGCGTCCGCGGACGCATGCGATCCGCCAGCGGGCTGGTATCCTGTGTAAATAGATCCGTCATACTTCCTCCGTATTATCGCCGTAGGCCGCAAATGATGAGTATCAGCGCCGTCTGAACCGTCAGCAGCGCTGGAAAGCCGATGCAAAAGCTCCTGTGCTTCGTCTTATGGCGAAACACCTGCATGCCGATTACGCCGCCCAGCGCGCCGAAGAGCGCCGCTGAAAGAAACAGCGTCCTTTCCCGGATGCGCCGTCTGCCGCGCACCGCACGGCGCTTGTCGATTCCCATCAGCGTAAAGCAGACCAGATTGGCCGCGGTCCACGCCGCAAGCATCATAGGTATACTCCTCCTGTCAGTCGGGACGTACGATCCGCTCCCCTGCCCTGACACCGTCCGGCCCAAGCATGGGCGCGTGATGGCGCGTATCCCTGCGGGGATGGGGCGCATGGCGCTTGGGCAGCCTTGGCATTCTGCGCTGGGGAATCCTGCGCCGCCTGCATACGAGCATCCCGGCCGCGTCTCCCGCTGCCAGCCCCAGCGAGGCTGACTTCTGCCGGGGCGGATTGCCGCTCAGCCAGATCCACGGGACAAGCCGTTCAACGCCCTGCAGCACAATGTACACATATGGCTCCTGCATGCCGCTCCGTACGCGAATGCCATGAGGCGCGGCCATCAGCTGCATCAGCGTATCTGCAAAGCGGCGCAGGCCGGTCTGCGCGATCAGCGCGGCGATTTCATCCGCCGCAGCCGCCGTTCCGGCACGGCTCAACGCCCGCCCCGTCAGAGAATGATGCGCCGCCTCCAGCCTGCGGATAGCGAAGCGGAGCAGCCGATCCGCCCGCACGTCTGCCGCCGTCAGCAGCCGCTTTACCGGCAGGTGAACCTCCAGCGCCTTCAGCGCCTGAAGCAGCTCCTCCGGCGAATAATCCGCCAGCACCAGCAGCAGTCCTGCAGCCAGCTCCATGCAGCGCGGAGTATCCGTCATATGTGCCAGAATGGGCGCAGTCAGCCTGCGCAGACGCCGGGATTCCTCATCCCGCGGCCAATGGTAGCACTTGCTGCGCAGGTTTTCATCCGCAGGAAAGGTCAGCTGCAGGCCCAGATGCGTCAGCGCGCCCATGCGCGGCACAGGATCGTCGCTGTTCAGCACATGATACAGCGGGAACGCCGCCGGATCCTTCACCGACGTGCCGTCCGCCACCGAGGGCGATGCGAAGCCGTAGCCCAGCATATGCCGGGGCAACACCCCATCCTCCCGCAGCTTCAGCAGCGCATAGACCTGCATCAGCGCGCCGCCCTGACTGTGACCGCTGAGCCACAGCACAAACCGGCTGCCGGGATGCCGGGTTTCCTCCAGAATATGCCTGAGTGACAGCCGCTCCAGCCCCAGCTCCCTTGCCGTCTCGGGGAAAAGGATATCATCCTCGTTCTCCTCAAACTGCCTTGCCAGCTGCAGAAAGCCCTTGTGCAGACCCTCCTGACTCGTCATGCGGAAGTTGGAGAACCAGTCGTAGAATCTTTCTCCCGTACCCATGAAGCTGATGCACACCACATAACGTCCGTCCGGCGCGGGATGCAGCATCACCAGCACCTTGCCGGTGTCGCTGACGCGCTTCTGCCGCAGCGCGCCCACCACCTGACCGATAGGGTTGCGCTGGCGGATCTTCGACCTGACGCGGTACAGGCTCCATTTCCGGGAAAGCCGGGATGCATCCGAGGCAACGCGGCTCAGTTCGCCGTCCACCTGGATGGTCACGTCCCGCCAGCCGGCCTGCATCCATCTGTCCACAGCCATGGTGTAGGTACAGCCCGCCGCTTCGGCGGAGAGCCGCATGGCCTCCACCGACAAGGGCGGCCGCAGATATCCGAAGGGATCCATCCCCCACGGCAGCAGAAGAGGCGTTACGTTGCCCAGATCCACCGCAGTAGCCTCGCCCCGGACTACAGCGTCCGCCATATCATCACTCCTGTCCCTCGTCGCCCTTGCGATAATCCGCCGACAGCAACTGCTGCGTCTTCAGGGTGATCTCACGCTTCGGGCGCAGGGTGGCAAAGGTGACCGTGCCGTCCCCATAGCCGGTGACTTGTGCGTTCACCTGCCGCATGCGGCCGTCCTCTTCCTGATACATCAGGCGGATAGCCCGCCCGCGCTCAAGGGAATAACGCAGGAATCGTTCCATGTTTTCAGCCCTCCGGCACCTTGTAGATGGTGGCCTCCCCGTTCTCAAACACCACGTCGAACAGCCTGTCCAGCGTATCGATCTCCACCGAATAGCTGGAACGCTCATAGCTGGACACATAAACGTAATCCACGTCGTACTTCACAAGGACGTGAGCGTTCTCCTCCGGATTCTCAAAGAAGGTCTGCACGTCCAATTTCCGCTCGGTAGTGTTGAAGCCGTGGAAGTACAGCCACAGATCCGGCCCGCATACCACCGTCCGTCCGGCAATGGAGGTCACCGGATTCAGGTGCTGGGTGCCGCTGATGAACACGCTGTGCTCCTCCGTGTTGTCGCGGATATATTCGCCCGCCTCCACCGCGCCGGCGGAGAAGGCCTGATAATCACTGACCACCTCGCGCCACAGCGTCAGCCCCGCGGACAGGAACGTCACCACAGCGGTCAGCGCCGCCAGCACGTTCCGGCTCCGCAGGCCCTTCAGCCTGTGCCAGACCCGGTGGCACCAGTCCGCCACAATCATGCAGCACAGAAGCCACGCCAGGTAGAACAGCTTGTTGTTATCGTATTCGTTGGGCTGGAAGCGAATGAGCTCCGCCGCCAGTATGATCGCCAGCGCGCCGGAAAAAATGCGCCGCGCATGCCCGTCCTTCTCACACAGGGCCAGCAGCAGGATGATAAAGGGCAGACCAACGTTCTTCACATAGAACCACAGGTACATATCCCGCATGCCCGTGCCCCCGGGATTGTTGACCCAGTTGAACTGGAAGGTGAGGAAGGTGTTGCTCCCCTCCCCCTGAAACGCCTGTGCGAAGGTGAACAGCACCAGCTGCGGCACGGACAATACAGCAGCCGTCGCGCCGTAGCGCAGATAGCGCAGGAAGAGCGCCTTACGTTCCCGGTCATGGATCATATCATAGACCAGCATGCCCAGCGAGCACAGCGCCAGCGCCGTAAAGGAGTGGGTGTGGATCAGCGGCAGCGCGCCGCCCCACACGCCCAGCAGAACCTCTCCCCGCACGTTGGGTTTATCCTCCCGCTTCGCCGGGTCAAACAGCACATACAGCAGATAGAAGCAGGGAATTACCATGCACCAGCCGCCCAGCAGCGTCCGCTGGGGGATCATCAGATCCGCAATCACGTTGGACCAGCGCAGGTTGTTGGGATCTGGCTGATTAGTGGGCGTTTTGTAGTAGCCGGTGAGGATGGCCTGAATACGCATCCACACCGTGGGCGTACCGTCATACTGGAGGCCGCCCGCCTGATCAAAATCGTACAGAAAGCCCAGACCGCCGTTGAGGAAGAACAGCAGCGCCGCCAGCACCACCGTCTTGCGGCCCAGGGTCATCTCCCGGGCAAGGCACATCACGCCTGCAAAGCACAGCGCCATCATCAGCGTGCCGGGAATCACCAGGGAGGATTGCAGGCTCCAGCCCATCAGATAGAAGGTGGTGGACAGGCTGTCCACCAGGAAGGGATAGCTCAGCTGCTCCCCCGGGTAGAAGGGATAATCCGCCGGGAAGGCAGCGTTCTTCAGCCCGGTGATGAAGCTCATATGCATGGGCAGATCGCCGTAGGTGCTCTGTCCCACATGCCACGCGCCGGTTGCATCCACCCGTGCCATGTGCGTGTACTGCAGGTATCCCGACAGCAGGGTCAGCGGGATCACCACCAGCGCCAGCTGCCGCAGGAGCGCATTCTCTGCATCGTTCCAGCCCCTGGTGGCGCGCCTGTCCCGGATGAGGTACGCTCCCCCCGTCACCGCCGCCAGCAGCGCCAGCGCCGCCCCGTGGGCCGCCCATGTAAACGCCAGTGCAAAGGCGCACAGCGCAGGTAGCCACATCAGCAAAAGCAGGCCAAGGCTCACGCCCAGCCACAGCCTGTTAAGCACGGGCAGCCGGGGTAAAAGCCAGCGGATGACGGCACAGCCGCACAGGAGATAAATCAGCAGATAAATGGCAGCGATCACGCAGGAGCCTCCTTGCAGGAAGGGCGCGGAAGCAGCATCGACTGCCGCCTCCGCGCCGTTTGTTCAATACCGGATTGTTTACTTGGCCAGATAGGTCTGCAGCAGCTTCAGCGCCGCATCCATGTCGCGCATGTCGATCACTTCGCAGGCGGAGTGGACGTAGCGGCAGGGAATGGAAATCGTGCATACCGGGATGCCGCCGCGGCTGGTCTGCATGGAGGAAGCGTCGGTGCCGCCGTAGGGCAGAACCTCGCGCTGGGTCTTCACACCGGCCAGTTTGCCGCACTCCAGCAGCTCCTCGCGCAGCTGGGGATTGGAAATACTGCCGCGGTCCATCACCTTGACAGCCGCACCCTCGCCCAGCTTGATCTCGGGCTGGGTGGTACCGGGGGTGTCGCCCCAGCCGGTTACGTCCAGCGCGATGCCGATATCGGGCTCCTTGGCGAAGGAAGCCACCTTCGCGCCGCGGCAGCCCACCTCCTCCTGCACGGAGAACAGGGCGATGACGGTATCTTTGGTGTCGCCGATGGTCTGCATCAGCTTCACCAGCAGCGCGCAGGCGCAGCGATCATCCATGGCGGGGCTGCCCACACGATGTTCGCCCAGACGGAAGCAATCAGGCGCGTACACAGCCATGTCACCCAGCTGCACCATTTTCAGCGCGTCTTCCTTATCCTGTGCGCCAATGTCCACAAACATGTGCTTCATCATGGAGGAGCCCTCCACAGGCTCGGACACCACCACGCCGTTCACGCCGTTGGGGAACACGATGTGCCGGGTCTGGGCCACCTTCAGGCCCACGCCGCCTACGTTGGTCACGCGCAGATAGCCTTCCTTCTCGATACCGGTAACCACAAAGCCGATGTGATCCATATGGGCGGAGAACATGATCTTGCGGGGATTCTCGCCCTTGCCCTGCTTGATGCAGATCAGGTTGCCCAGCGCGTCGGTCTCCATGGTATCCACATAGTCCTTCAGTTCCTCGCGGATGACGGCAGCCACGGGCTCTTCCATACCGGAGGGGCCGATGGGCGCCAGCACCTTCTTGAGCATATCAAACATGATATCTATCTCCTTCTCTATCACAGACTCATAAGCAGCGCCCGGGCCAGCTCAAACTGATCCTCCACGTCGGAGGCCTTGCACACGGTGGACGGGCTGTGGATGTAGCGGCAGGGCACGGACAGCACGATGGTGGGGATGCCCTGACGGCTGCGCTGCATCACACCGCCCTCATTGCCGCCGGACACAGAGCCCTTCACCTGATGCCGGACGCCCTGCTCCTGCGCGATCTTCAGCGTATGGCGGAAAAGGTTACGGTTCACCAGAGAGGAATTATCGCCGAAGGACACGGCCACGCCCTCGCCGGTGACGCACACCTTCAGGGGATCGGGTACGTCGCCCAGATCATTGCAGGTAGTGCCTTCCAGCGCAATACCGATATCCGGCGCCTGCGCGAAGGCCGCGCCCTTTGCACCGCGGCAGCCCACCTCCTCCTCGGAGGAGAACACCGCCACCAGATCGCAGGGGAACTGCTCCTCACGGGCCAGCAGACGGAAGATATTGTAGCAGCCCACGCGGTCGTCCAGCGCCTTGGCGCAGATATAGCCTTCGCCGTACTCCACATAGGGGGTGTCGAAGCAAACCGGCGTGCCCTTCGGGGCCTTGGCCTCGGCTTCCTTCTTGTCGGCTGCGCCGATATCCACATACACGTCGCCGTAGCCCAGCACGCGCTTGCGGTCAGCAGCGCTCTGCAGATGAATGGGCGCCGCACCGATCACGCCGGGAAGCTTGTCGTCGCCCACCTGCACGCGCTTGGAGATAATCACTCGGGGATCCACGCCGCCCAGCGACTGTACCTTGAGGAAGCCCTCCTCGGTAGCGCCGGTAACGATGAAGCCCACCTCGTCCATATGGGCGGATACCATCACGCGCTTGCGGTTTTCGCCCGTGCCTTCCTTCACCACCACCACGTTGCCCATACGGTCAATGACGGGCTCCATGCCGATGGCCTTCAGCTGCTCCAGAAGATAGCGGCGCAGCGGCTGCTCATAGCCTGCGGGAGCGTTGATTTCAGTCATTGTCTTCAGATCCACAAATCTTCCTCCCATCCTGCGTCCAGCTCGCTGACGTAGTGGGCCAGCAGCCGTGCGGCCTCCCGCAGCGTATTCACGTCAATGGTTTCCACGGTGGTGTGCATATACTTCATGGGCAGGGACAGCAGAATGCCGGGCACGCCGGCGCGGGCCAGACCCACCGCATCCGCATCCGTCCATGTAGCGCGGGGCGCTACCATCACATTCAGCTTGATGCCGTGATTCTTCGCGCACTCCTGCAGCCGCTTGGTCAGCTTGGGCTGCAGATAGGGGCCGACGCTGACCACCGCCGCATCCATGGGCATGGTAGCGTCAGGGCTGCAGCCGGGCTGCTTGGCAAAATCGCCGTCCAGCGCGATGGCAATATCAGGATCAATATTGAAGGCCGCCGTGGTCGCGCCCTGGCTGCCCACTTCCTCCTGACAGGTAGCGACGAAGTACACGTCCGCATCACAGACCAGCTTCTTCAGGAATTCGGCGGCGCACAGCATCATCACCACACAGGAGCGGTCGTCCATGGTCTTGGCGGCGAACTGGCCGTTGAGCAGGGAGGTGGAGGGCACGTTGAAGGTGATCAGATCGCCGATCTGCACCAGCTCGCGAACCTTTTCCGCGCACAGGCCCACGTCCACATACAGTTCCTTCATGGCATAGTTGCGGCTGCGGTCCTCCGCACTCATCAGATGAGGCGGCAGCGCGCCGATGGTGCCGAAGAGCTTCTCCCTGCCGTGCACCCATACCCGACTGGCGGGGAGAATCCGGGGATCCACGCCGCCCACCGTACCCATGCGGATGGAGCCGTCATCCTCAATCCTGGTCACCATCAGGCTGATTTCATCCTGATGGGCGCACAGCATGACCTTCGGGCCGGCGCCCTTCTTATGGGCGATCACGTTGAACATCTTGTCCACCGTTACCTCGTCCACGTACGGACGGAACTGCTCGGCAAAATACTCCGCCACGAGCATTTCCTGTCCGCTGGGGCCGCAGGCTGCAGCCGCGCCGGACAGAACCTTTTGTACGTCCATGGTTTTCCTCCTATTGATAACATATTTTCAGGCAGATTCCTCTGCCGGACGATCGGATTCATTATATCACATTTCGCAGCATACGGGAAGGGGAACGGCCCTCTCCCGGCAATTCAGCACATAAAAAAGCCCGTCCGGAAAAACGGGCAGGCCTGCAAAACTTTTCCAATCCTTACAGCGTCACGAAAACAAGACGCACCCACATGCTGATTCCATCAGCCGCCGAATGCGCTGCAAATATCCGATTGTACGCCCTTTACGCCATTTCCTCCGTCAGGAGACTGACGATGGCGTTCACGGCCTCCTGCTCGTCAGGGCCTTCGGCAATCAGCACCATATTGTTCAGGTCATCCAGGCCCAGAGACAGAAGGCCCAGCATGGACTTGGCGTTGACCAGTTTTTGCTCCCGCTCGATCATGATACGGCATTCGAAGTGGGTCGTCACCTTGGCGACCTGCGCCGCAGTGGAGCGGGTCAGGGGCCGTCCGCCGGGGAATGCAATCGGCTGCCTCAGCATCGGTTAATCCTCCTTTGTATTTTCCTGCGCTGTCAGTTCATCTTCAATTTCCTTGGCGATCTCCATCAGGCGGCGCATGCGGTGATTCACGCCACTCTTGCCTACGGGGGGATCCATCATCTGGCCCAGCTCGGTCAGGCTCAGGGACGTATGCTCCAGCCGGAGACGGGCAATCTGCTGCAGCGCCGGGGGCAGGGTGAACAGGCCCCGCTGGATGGATATCAGCTTGATGGCCTCGATCTGCCGGTCTGCGGCGTTGAGCATCTTCTCGGAGTTATGCTCGTCACAGTTGGAAGCGCGGTTGGCGCCTGCTCTCATCTGCTTGGTGATGCGGATATTCTCCATCTCCAGCACGCTGGAGGATGCGCCCATCAGCGCAAGCAAGTCCGTAATCTGCTGCGCGCTCTTCAGGTACACCACATTCTGACCCTTACGCACATAGCTCTGCACCGGCAGTCCGGACTTTTCCAGCAGCCTGCCCAGGGTCTTGTGCAGATTATCGTCCCCCGCCACAAACTCGAAATGATAGGCCTTATCGGGGGTGATCATGCTGCCAGAGCCCAGAAACGCGCCGCGAAGGAACGCCCTGCGGCAGCACTGGCGCGTCATGGGATGACGCGGCGCGGTACGGCGCAGGCTGATGCCGCCGTCCTCGTCCTGCTCCATCATGTGCAGAGCGATCAGCAGCTTCTGGGAATCCTTGTCGCCCAGCGTCAGCACACAGCTGCGCCGTCCGCCCAGACGGGCATGCTGCACAAAGTGCAGCTTGGCCACAATGCTCAGCTGGGTGCGCAGCAGGAGGAATATCCTCCTGGCCAGCGCCGCATTTTCCACC
The DNA here is from genome assembly GCA_017471885.1 of Clostridia bacterium. Lineage (GTDB taxonomy): Bacteria > Bacillota > Clostridia > Christensenellales > Aristaeellaceae > UBA11524. Next base: position 22,966 of record JAFURI010000093.1, read on the forward strand.
CTGTAGGTGACCTGAATGCGTCCGGCGCCGCGGAAGGCCAGACTGCCGGTGGTCTGGGTCAGAGCGGATAATTCGCTGAGTATGCAGCAGCTCTTGCCCAGCGGCAGGCGCATCAGCTCTTCCTTGGCCGTTGATGAAAAAGACATGGATTACTCCTTGTTCTCAATGGTCTTCCAGTATGCCTGCTCCAGATCCAGATCGCGGTGATTCACGTCCACCTTGAGACCGCGGCTGCGAAGATGCGCGCCGACAGCCTCGGAGATAGCCACGCTGCGGTGCGCGCCGCCGGTACAGCCGACGGCGATCATCAGCCGGTGCTTGCCCTCCTCCACATAATGGGGCACGAGGAAGTCCAGCATATCCCGAATCCTGCCCATGAATTCCTCCGTCACCGGATGATCCATCACAAAGGAGCGCACGTCCTCATCCAGACCGGTGTGACGGCCCAGCCCCTCAATATAGAAGGGATTGGGCAGGAAGCGCACGTCCCATACCAGATCTGCCTGACGGGGCAGACCGCGCTTGAAGCCGAAGGACATGACCTCCACATGCATCTGCACGCTTCCGTTCTCCTCCGCAAGGATGACGTTGAGCTTTTTCTGCAGCGCCTTGGGACGGATAGCGGAGGTATCAATCACATAATCCGCCATTTCCCGCAGGGGCTGGAGCATCTCACGCTCGGCGGCAATGGCTTCGGTGAGGCTGACCGTATCGCTGGCCAGCGGATGGTCGCGCCGGGTTTCCTTGTACCGGCTGACCAGCACCTCATCGCCGGCCTCCAGGAACAGGGTATCGATATGATAGCCCAGCTCCCGGGCTTCGCCGATCAGCGTCGCCACGGAATGCGCGTCAAAAAATTCGCCGCTGCGCACGTCCACGGCAAAGGCCACAAACTTGGAGCGCAGGGAGGAGGTCTCGCAGGCCTCCATGAACTTGACCATCATCACAGGCGGCAGATTATCCACGCACAGCGCGCCCATGTCCTCCATATATCGGGTGGCCACGGTCTTTCCGCCGCCGCTCATGCCCGTCACAAGCAGATAACGCACGCGTATTCCTCTCTTTCGTACACGAAGCTTATACACGGTGGACGAGGCTGTCCTCGCCCAGAATACGTACCTCCGGCTCCAGTATCACGCCGAAGCGCTCATGCACCACGCGCTGAACCTCTGCCATCAGGGCAAGGAAATCAGCCGCCGTGCCTCCTCTGTTGACGAGGAAGCCTGCATGCTTCTCGCTGACCTGCGCCCCGCCGATGGTCAGTCCCTTCAGTCCGCACTGATCCACCATGGCGGATGCATAGCCTCCCGCAGGCCGCTTGAAGGTGCTGCCCGCGCTGGGCAGGGTCAGGGGCTGCTTGTCGGCACGGCGGCGGTTCAGCTCCACCATCTCCGCCAGCAGCTCCTCGCGCTTTGCGGAATGCAGCTGACAGGTGACGTAGGTCACAACCTTGTTTTCATCCATCAGGCGGGAGTAGCGGTGGGAGAAGTTCATCTCATCCCCCGTATAACTGAAGGGTGTGCCGTCCATTTCATAGCCCTCTACCCGTTTGACCACCTGACACAGTTCTCCGCCGTAGGCACCGGCGTTCATGTACACGCCGCCGCCGATGGTGCCCGGAATGCCGCTGGCGAAGGTCAGTCCGCCCAGCGAATGTTCCGCCGCCGCCATAGCCACCGCAGACATCATCGCGCCGGATTGGGCGCGCAGAACGTTGCCGTCCACGCGGATTTCCCGCATCTCGCGGCATACGCGGATCACCAGCCCCCGGATGCCGCCGTCCCGGACCAGCAGATTGCTGCCGTGGCCGATCAGCGTAACCGGCACGTTCAGCCGCTTTGCTTCCGTCAGAAGCAGAAGCAGCTGCTCTGGCGTGGAGGGATGCGCCATCAGATCCGCCGGGCCGCCCAGCCTGAGGGTGGTATAGCCCGCCATAAGAGCGTTTTCTTCAAGGCGCAATTCAGGAGCCTGCCGCCGCAGGGCGTTCGTCAGCTCGGCAAGGGCAAAGTTCTGGATCATAATTCAACCTCCATATATTCATATTCTACCCCATTTTGACCATCCTCGCAAGACACAAATCGTTCTAATACGACGTTTTTCGGTCTGTTTGGCATGTTTTCGGCATTTTTCGTCCATGTGCTCAAAAATTCGATATGTTTATGCAACGTTCTGCCGGAGAGTAAAAACAAAAGCTGCGTCTCTGTCAAGACACAGCTTTTGTATGGCCGGAATCACGCTTCCTTATCCTCGAAGCGGCGGCACCAGGTATATTTGCTGATAGCGCTCTGCTGGGCATTGGGACAGTAGGTGCAAAGCAGATCGCGGATGTAGGGCGGCATCACCCGGTTGAACTTGACCTCAAGAATGACGTCGTTGTTGTCAAAGGGCGGCACGGTGGGCACATGGGGATTAAACAGATCCGTGGAGCGAAGTCCGGTGCGCAGCTGCTTGTCAAAGGTGATGCGCACCTCCTCCGCCGGATGCAGATACGCCTCGCGGACGTAGTCCACCAGCACCACAGGACGGAGCAGATTCACCGTCATCTCGCGGTACATATCCGTCAACAGGCCCGACCGGGTAGTTTCCAGCCCGTAAGGATCGCCCGCCATCAGCTGCTCGCACAGATCCCTCGGAATGGACAGGCTGCGCTTGCTGATCAGGCTGCCCACCTTGGTCTTGCATTCCAGCTTGATGACCCGGTCGGACAGGTTGTAGATGCGAATGCGATACTTGTCGCGGTTCTGCACACCGTCCAGCTTGTCGTACAGCGCGGTATCAAACGCAGTATCGAAATACAGGCTGCGGATGTGATACTCGTTGTTCTCATCGCCGTTGGGATCGCGGTGAAGCACATGATCCAGCGCGTTGGACAGCAGGTGATACTGCATCTCATTGATGAAGAACTTCAGTTCATGCCGCAGCGGCAGATTAAACGCCAATACAGGCACCTCCTTGCAGGGGCTCCGCCCCTGCACCCGGCAGGAGGCTCTGACTCCTGCACCTCCGCCAGAGGGATTTCATCCCTCTGGACTCCCATTCTCCGGCGAACAAGTTCGCCGGTCGGGTATCGACAATTATCTTTTCCTTTGCAGGAGTCCCACCGCGCAAAAGACGCGGCGCGACAAGCAACCTGTTCCACGTCAACCCGGGCAGCTTCATGTTCCGCGTCGCGGTGTGCCCTTCGCGCACCGTGACCCCGCAAGCCGGCGCGTCTGTCACGCGGCGGCGCATTCGTTCAAGCAACGGCACTACCCCACGCGGGCGCAGACACGACCGGAGACACACAACTCAATCGCGTGCCGGGTGCGGGCACTGCCCGCTCAGGCGCCGGCTTCGGTCTGGCAGGCGACGAGGGTCGCGTCGTGCACGCCGTCAATGTTCAGCATGGCGGCCACCAGATCCTGCTTGTTGTCCAGACGCACCTCGAAGGTCATTTCCGCGCCGGAACGGGTCACAGTCTTGGAGCGCAGACGACGCTGCTTCACCATGCGGCGCAGCTGCTGGTTGATATCATACTCCGCTTCCTCGTCATAGTGCAGCACCAGCAGGAAGGCGTTGGGATTGCTGAACTTCACGAAGGTCATCAGGAACATGATCACCGCGATGCCCAGCACCACCACCAGCGCAATGACGTACAGCTCCGCGCCCAGCAGGATGCCCATGGTCAGCGCCCAGAACATGTATGCCGTGTCCATGGGATCCTTGATAGCGGTACGGAAACGCACGATGGACAGAGCGCCCACCATGCCCATGGACAGGGACAGGTCAGACTTGATGCACATAACCACGGGGGTGGTGATCAGCGTCAGCATCACCAGCGTCATGGCGAAGGACGGGCTGTACAGCACGCCGCGATAGCACTTCTTGTACACAAAGGCGATGATCAGGCCCACCGCAAAGCCCAGCACCAGCGCAATCAGCACGCCCAGAGGGGTCAGGCTGGCAAACTGCTCGGCAAAATACGCGGACAGGCCGCCGTTATTGGTCACATTACCGACGCTCAAAGTTTCCATCAGGTACCTCCTGTATCTCCTGCGCCCGGGGCGCAGATCGTCGCAACAAATTGATTATAGCACAGGCAGCCATATTTTGCACTACCTATATTACACAACGTCATCCGGCATCTCCGGCTGGGGGCCGAAGTACTTGAGCATGTCTGCCTCGCTGACGTTCAGCTCCTCCTTCACCATCGTCCAGAGCAGGTTGGGACGCTTCTTCAGCGTGTTCTGCAGTCGGGTGATACGCTGCTCCCAGTAGCGGTATGCGCCGTCCACCGTGGTGGGCCACTCGGCGATAACCATTTTGTCATGCTCCTCGGCCCAGCGGGCAAAGTGCATGTTCATTTCCGGCTCGATGATGGGAATCAGCTTATCCAGCTCCGCCAGCATGTACTCCGTGGTAAAGGTCTGGAAGATGTAGCCCAGCTTCTGCAGGAACATGTCCTTCCACTCCGGCACGGACAGAATCTTCAGGAAGATGGTGTTGTCGATGTTCATCTGACCCATGCCCTTGGCCTTGGTATAGCTCCGGGGGCTGTTGAAGGAGGAATTGAACAGGCCGTAGTCCAGGTCGTAGATGATCCACTTCCACTTGCTGCCCTCACGGTGCAGGCGATAGAAGCGGGTGTTACCGATATCGGAGTTGCCGAAGAACATCTCCAGCGCCATGTATTCCAGATGGTTCTCGATATCGATGTTATCCTCGATGTACTGGCGGTCTGCCTCGTTCTTCGCGGGATCGCCGGCCTTGATCTTCTTGACCATGGCGCGGTAGGCCTTGTTGGAGCCCCAGTTGACCGTACCGCTGGCCTCGAGGATATCCATGTTGTCGGCTTCCTCCAGCGGCAGGCCTTCATGCTGCGCCACAAAGTAGCGGTCCACACGCTCGCGCATGTTCATATGGCCCCAGTAGATACCGTTGAGGTACACCACCACGGGGTTCCACGCCTGATGAATCACCTGCGTGCCGATGCTGTCCATCAACCGGGACTGGAAGCCGTCCAGCAGGCGCGTCCATGCGGAGTCGTTGCCGCTGTTGCGCAGCACGATGGATTTGTACTCCGTATAGGGCCGGTCCTCAAACAGTGCGGCCTGGAAGGTGCTTTGTCCGTAGCGGGCCTTGGCGCGGATCTTGAAGGACTTCTGGGGCATATCCAGCGAGAACTGGCCCATCAGGCTCATATCCACGCCCTGACTCAGCATCTGCGTGCCGTCCAGCAGATAGTATTCCAGATAGCCCTCAGCAGGCTCCATATTCTCCTTCACCCAGCGGTAGATGGTATCCTCAAAGGGCAGCTCGCCCGCCACCTTCACCACATGATCGCCGGTGACCAGCATGCCGGTTTCCTTATTCCACAGGATTTCCGGATCGCAGGTCAGGGAGACGATGGGCAGCGTGTGATAGGCATTGACAAAGTAGCTGCCGGTGATGATCTTGCTGGGCTCAAGGCCCGTATCCGAGAAGGCTCTGGCCCGCAGCACGCCGGTGAAGTTCATCTCGATATATTCCCCGGGCGTGTACATGATGGAGCTGCGGGTGGGGATAGAGCCATCCTTGGTGTAGTAGACGGTAGTATTCTCCGGCACATTGAAACCGGTGTACACTGTAGCATAGTACATGCCCGGCTCCATGATGAAGGACGGGGTCTCCGCGTAGCCGAGGAAGCCCGTGCCGTTGGCCGCCAGCGGTGTGGGCGCGTCATAATAAAAAAAGCCCGACAGCCCGATGGTTCGGCCATAGGACACATTGGTAGGAACCTCAGGCATGATCACCTTATCCAGCACCTTGCCCGTGGGATCACACAGGCTGACGCTGTACCCTCCGACCTGCGTCAGGCTGAAGGAGGTGTGCAGCTGGCCGGTGATGGACAGATCAGCTCTGCTGTCGCACAGGATGACCTTGTACTCCCCGGGCTGGATGACCGTTCCCTGCGGAAACTGCCACTTGCGGGCGCGGCCCAGATTGTCGCTCAGGCCATAGCCGGACAGATCCTGCGCACGGGATGAGGAGTTGTAGATCTCAATCCAGTCCGTGCATTCAGCATCCTGATACACAAGCGTCGCGTCGTTGGAGGCCATGACCTCTGTGATATACACACCGATGGGGTTCATGGCCCGCAGGGTCTGATCCATCCGGTCCGCACCGGCCTGGGTGTTGTCCAGGCCGGGGGTTGCCATCTGATGAACGGAGAAGCTGCCGTCCGCATTGCGGGCATAGGAGCAGTCCTCCGGGATATTGTCGATCATGACGCGGTCCACCAGCCGTCCGTGACTGTCAGACAGGATGATGGTATCCTTCTCCGCACTGATGCGGAAATCCGCATGCGGCACGGCGGAAGCGTCGCTGCTGCGGTCCTTGCCGGAGCAGAAGACCACATAATAGCTGTGGGGAGCCACCACCGCGCCCTTGGGGAAGCGCCAGCGCAGGGGCTTGTTCTCCTTGTTGGAGAGGGCATAGTTGTCCAGGCTGATGGGCTTGTCGGTGGTATTGTACAATTCCATCCAGTCCACCAGCTCGCCGTCCTCATCGGCCAGACCGGTCAGCGCATCGGGCATGATCTCGCTGATCACCAGCGTACCGTCCTGCGCCATGGTCTCGTTGCGGTACTGCTCGTTGCCTGCCTCGCCGTTGACGTATCCGGGACTGAAAAAGCCGGTGGCGGCATAGGAGCCGTCCGCCATCAGGGCGTAGCTTTCGTCGCTGCTCATGATGGGCAGCGTCACCGAGTCGATCTCGTAGGCGTTGGGGTCAAACAGATACACCGTCTCACCCACGGAGGACAGCTTGAACTTGGCGTGGAAGTTGCTGCCCACCTCGGCGGCATTGGTATCCGAGCAGAAGACAATAGCGCGTCCGCCGCTTTCAAGCACCATATCCGGGAAGAGGAAGCGGATGGAGTCGTTGCGGTCGCTCAGACCCACGTTGGCAATATTGATCGCCCGGTCGGAGCTGTTCCAGATCTCAATCCAGTCCGCATACTCGCCGTTCTCATCCGGCACAGCGGTACGGTTGGAGGACATGACCTCGCTGATCACCAGTCCCTCGTACAGGCTGCCGGTGGTGCCCAGCCCCTCCTCCACCTGACCGGACTGCGTACCGGTGGTGAAGTGGGCGCGGGTAACCGCCTCCTTGGGGCTGATCATCACAATCAGGGCCAACAGCGCGACAAACGCCGCCAGCGCGAGGATAATCCCCTTGCGGGACTTCTTTTTTCTCTTTACAGGAGCCTGCTCATTGCGGCCGGTACGACCGCCGCCGCGCCTTACAGGAGGCATCTGCTGCATGCACAGACCTTCCTTTCCGTATTGCGAGAGTATATCGTTCACCGCAGGAGCGCACCCCTGCAATGATAGAACGGAGCATAGCCGTTCGATCATCCATTATAGCATATATTTCCTGAACATGCAAACCGGTTCACCATACCTTCACACACACTTAGCCCAGAGTCGGCGCAGGGGTGGATACACTGCCGTCCTCCATCAGCTCAATGGGGTCAATCGCCAGGTACTCGGTCGGATCGCTCCGCCGCTGCATATGGTAGCAGGTATACAGCCGGCCGTCGCTGCCCTCAAAGATGACGTTATGGCCGGAATGGGTGATTTCGCCGCCCTCCGGCGGAGTGATCAGCGGTGCAGGCGGATTGGGCGACCATGGGCCGCGAATGTTTTCCGCCGTCACACAGCCCACGCTGTACGGCCCGGTAAAGCTGGAGTAGAACAGAAAATACTTGCCGTGGCGTTTCACCACATAGGGGCCTTCAATCTTCGTATCCCAGCAGCCCTCCGGCGAAGGCGCCACACAGCGGAACACCTCGCCTGCAGCCTTGCACTCCGGCAGACTGACAGGCAAGCCCCAGATGCCGTAGCGATTGCTGTAAAACAGGTATATGCCGCTTTCATCCTCATAGAGGCTGCCGTCGTTGCCCATCACTGACGGATCCGTCATGATGGGATGCCGCACATCCGCAAGGATGCTGTCCTCCCGGGTCAGCAGACGATAGGGGCCCTCAATCTTTTCAGCAAAAGCGATGGCGACGCCGTGGTTGTGAGGATGCTCTGCGCTCTGATTGCGGCCGTTGAAGGTCAGATAGAAGCCCTCCGGCCGGCGGAGAATTTCCGGCGCCCAGAGCTTGTCGATGCACCAGCAGTCTTCCGGCATATCCGCGCGGCGGATGATATCCGTCACATACGTCCAGTTCACCAGATCTGTACTGCGGAAAAGCTTGATTCCCGGCACAGGGCCTTCCCAGAAGGGCGGGAAGGAGCCTGTCAGATAGTACACGCCATCCACATTGATGATAAAGGGATCCCTGATATTACCGGGCTGGGTATTGGGATTGCTGAATCGGTACATTCAAGAGTTTCCTGCCTTTCTTTTTCCATTCATTGCGCTTTATGCAAACAGCGCGCGGATATCCTGCTCTGTCAGGCCAGTCACCAGCTGCTCGCCAGGAGTGACCAGCTGATCAAACAGCGCCTTCTTGCGCTGACCCAGCGCCACCACCTGCTCCTCAATGGAGCCGTGGGTCACCAGACGGATGACCTCCACCTTTCGGGTCTGGCCGATGCGGTGCGCACGGTCAGTAGCCTGATCCTCCGCAGCGGGGTTCCACCACGGATCGTAGTGAATCACCATGTCCGCGCCGGTGAGGTTGAGACCCGTGCCGCCGGCCTTGAGGGAGATCAGGAAGATCTGGCCCTGTCCGCCGTTGAACTGCTCGGTCATCTCCAGACGCTTGCTGGAGGGCGTTTCACCGTCCAGATACATGGTCTCAAAGCCTTCGTCCTCCAGCCTTCTGCGCAGGATCTTCAGCATGGAGGTGAACTGGCTGAACAGCAGCACGCGACGGCCTGCCTCGATGGCGCCGGGCAGCACGTCCAGCAGCATATCCATCTTGCCGGAGGAGCCGATATAGTCGTCCAGCACCAGTGCGGGATGGCAGCAGATCTGCCGCAGCTCCGTAATGGCGGCCAGCACCTCCGTACGACCGCGGCCCAGCCCCTTCTCCTCCATGATGTGGTCCACCCGCTCCTTCAGCCGCAGCATGGCGGACTGATAGACCTTGCCCTGCTCGGGGGACATCTGGGCGGTGAGGACGGTTTCAATCTTGTCAGGCAGCTCGGTCAGCACGTCCTTCTTCAGGCGGCGCATGAGGAAGGGACGGATCTTCCTGCGGAGATCGTCCGCATCCTGCCCGTCCTGATAGCGCCGGATGAAGGCGTTGTAGGTCAGCAGATACCCGGGCAGCACGAAATCAAAGATGCTCCACAATTCGCCCGCATTGTTCTCCATGGGCGTGCCCGTCAGGGCAAAGCGGGTGTCCGCCTGCAACTGCTTCACCGCCAGTGCGCCCACACTGCCTGCGTTCTTGATATGCTGCGCCTCGTCCAGAATCACGAAGCGGAAAACCAGATCCGTCAGCTGATCGATATCCCTGCGGATCAGCGGGTAGGAGGTGATCAGCACGTCGATGTCCTTGCATTCCTTGACGTGGCGGATCTGGCTGGCCCGCTGGGGGCCGGAGCCGCCCAGCACCATCACGCTCAATTCCGGCGCGAAGCGGTTCAGCTCGCTCAGCCAGTTGTAGGTGAGGCTTGTGGGCGCCACCACCAGCGAGGTACGGCCCGGCTTGCGGCAGGTCTTCAGCAGAGAAATCACCTGTACCGTCTTGCCCAGACCCATATCGTCCGCCAGCACGCCGCCCATGTGCAGCTTATCCAGCGTGTACAGCCACTCGAAGCCGCGCTGCTGATAAGGCCGCAGGGTCAGCCCGCGAGCCAGCTGAACCGTCTCCGCACCGGGATTGGTCAGCGCCCGCACAGTCTTCTTGACCGATGCGTCCATGCTCACCGGCAGATTTCCCGCCTCCAGCAGGCTCTGCAGGTAGCAGGTGCGGTAGGCCCTGAGGGTCACCGTGTCGCCGCCCGTCGCCGCGTCAAAGCCCTCGGCGGTGGCTGATTCAAAGATGCTCTCCGCTATGGGCTGCCAGTCGTCCATACCGGACAGATCCAGGAAGGAGCCGTCCTTGAGGCGGAAGTACCGGCGCTTGCGCGCCAGCGCCTCCATAATACCCATGATTTCCTTGGCAGGCTGTCCGTCCTCGGTGAACTGAATCTCCAGCTGACCGCCCTTCATCCGCATCTGACCGCGGATCATGGGCTTGCGGGGCGACATCTTACGGAAATCACGGCTGAGGTACACCTCGCACAGACTCTGCAGCTTCTGTACGCCGCCGGACACGAAGTCGTAGATCGCGTCCTGACCGGTCAGGTATACCCTGCCCTTGCTGACGTAGAAGCCGGAGCCGCCCAGTGCGTCCAGCACCTGCCGCTCCGCCGCAGCGTCGCGCAGGAGCAGCTTTTCGCCCTTCTGCACAATTTCCGGCGGCGGCGCCTCGTCGAAGGGATCAATCTCCCTGTCGCCGTAATGGAAGCTGGTCTTCGCCACCACGTCCCTGCCCTCGCGGTCAAGATACAGCCGCGCTACCAGGGGACGCTTCATCAGCTGCTTCTCCAGTTCCGGCGTCAGCTCCACTACGCCCGTCAGCTTCAGGAAAGGGATCAGCTCGCCGATCACCCTGCCCATCTCGCGGATGGGATAATCAAACGTGGCCTTGCCGCCGAACTGCTCCTGCCACAAAACACGCATCACGCTGCGCTGGTTTTCCTCCACGCAGATTACAGCGTTGCCCACCACCGCATAGGCACAGGAGGTGGTCAGGGGCATGAATTCCCTGTTGAAGGAGCCGGTCACCGTCAGCCCGCGCAGATCGCTGGATACCCGGAAGTGCAGGGGCATGCGCACCATGCGCACGCGCTTCACCGCAAAGGCACGTTCGTCCACCATCATGCGGAAGGGCAGATGGGTCAGCTCCTGCAGCACCGCCTCGGCGAAGGGTTCGGGCAGGGTCAGCAGGCGCAGATCCGCACCGCGCAGGGCAAGGCCTGCATCCTTCTGAGCCAGACACAGCGCCCGCAGAATCGCCAGCACCCGCATCTCCCGGGGCGCGAAGTGCATCCACTCCGGCTGATACATAAAGCCCTTGCCGAACTCAATGGGTTCCCTGTTGTCCACAGCCTCGATCAGCTGGGGAATGGAGCGCACCACATACAGCCGCTCCTCGCCCACGCGGAGGCCAATCCGCAGGCGGGGCTTCTCCTTGGGCTTGCCGGTCTCGCAGATCAGGGTGATTTCCATGCGCAGGGTTCCGTCCTCCGGCAGCGCGGACTCCATGGCGTTCATCAGCCGTGGAGCGGCAGCCGTGGCCTTGCGGCGGAACATATCCTCCAGTGCGCCGGTGGACTGGGCCATCAGCGTCGCCGCCACCACATGCTGGCATGCACCTTTCTCCGCATACACCTCGCAGGAGCAGCGGGCAGGCTCATCCGCGGTAAATACCACCTCTCGGCGGGGATTGCCGGCCACCACATACCTGAGCACTGCCGCACTCTGCTCTGTGAGGCGTACGCCGCCGCGCTCAAAGAGCGTTTCGCCGCTGACGTACTCATCCTCTCCCGCCATGTTTCTCAAACGATAAGGAGCTTGGGTCATCCGATCATTCACTCCGAATTCTATAGCTTACAGCCGCCAAAAAGACAGCATACCTTTATAACTTCGGCAAAGCTTATGCAAATCCCTTCTGCGGAACAACTTTCCATCACGATTTTTTCATAACCCGGCCAGAATCTGTCCATACTGTTCCTGCAGCAAGGAGAAGCCGCGGCAGCGGCGGTGCAGACCGCATGCGTCCCCACGCACAAAGCTTGCCATACCTTCTCCCGTTGCAGCGGCATGAGGTATTCTGACGCTGCGGCTGCACGCCCGCGCCGCGGGCGTTTTTTCGTTTGCACCTGCTCCGGCCTGCGCACATAGTCTGAACCGACTACCCTGATGAAAGGCGGTTCGCTATGAACGGCATTTTTTCTTATCCCCTGCTGCTTCAGGCGCTGCTGGCCACGCTGCTGACGTGGCTCCTCACCGCTCTTGGCGCAGCCATGGTGTTCCTTACCCGCCGCCGTCATACATCCATGGACGGCATGCTGGCCTTCGGCGCGGGCGTGATGCTGGCTTCCGCCTTCTGGTCGCTGCTGGAGCCGGGCGTCGCACTCGCGGATGAGTTGGGTCAGCGCGGCTGGCTTGTCTCTTCCGCCGGATTTCTTGCCGGCGGCGCGCTTGTGCTGCTTGGCGATCTCTTCACCGCCCGCATGCACCGTGCCGCGCCCGATCCTTCACAGCGTCGCTCCGCCATGCTGATTGGTTCCATCACCCTGCACAACGTCCCGGAAGGACTTGCTGTGGGCGTGGCCTTCGGCGCTCTGACCGGCCACATGACTGAATCCGGTCTGACTGGCGCATGGATGCTGGCCATCGGCGTAGCGCTGCAGAATTTCCCTGAGGGCGCAGCCGTCAGCCTTCCGCTGCGCAGAGAGGGCATGAGCCGTGCCCGGGCTTTCTTTTTCGGCCAGCTATCCGGCGCTGTCGAGCCCGTATCAGCCCTGATCGGTGGGGCTCTGGCTTCATCCGTACGCGGTATGCTTCCCTTCTTGCTGTGCCTTGCCGCCGGATGCATGGTCGCCGTGGTCATCGCAGAGCTGATACCGGAAAGTCAGCGCAGCTCTCATCCCCCACGGATGACACTCGCCGCGCTGTCCGGCTTTGTCCTGATGATGGCGCTGGACGTAGCGCTGGGATAAAAAACCGGGAGCAGCTCAATCTGCTCCCGGTTTTCAGCCTTCACCCTGCTCCCAGCATACGTCTACATTCACCATTTCGATCAGCCATTCCTCGTCATGCATGTCTCTTGTGTTGAGCGTCAGCTCCTGTCCCCTCTCCAGCGGATATCTCGCCGTGCTGCCGTCCTCCAGATTTGTGATGCACACGCAGGAGGTATAGTCCCTGCCGATAAGGGTATACGCCCGTCCCGGTATCTGCATCTGCGTGGAAAATCTGCTCTGCGCCACGGTTGCGCGCGTTCCTTCCTGAAACAGCCACTGTGTGGTCATGCTGCGAAGGAGGATACCTACGCCGATTTCCACATGCTCCCCTTCATCCAGCCATATGGTATAGTGCGCGTCATTTGCAAGACTCCAGGAATGCCTCGTCTCGCCGTCCCTACCTATGATGCTCACGTCCGCAGCCGTCAAACCTTCATTCTGGACGATATACAGCCCTGCCGCCAGATTCTTTCCGGCGGTATATACGCCTGCTTCCCTGATCCGAAGCTGTCTCGTTCCCGTATCGTGCATCTTTGTACCCAAGGTCAGGTTGTATGAGTAACTGACGCCGTCCGGCAGACGGACAGTCTGCTCGTTATACACCGTCAGCGTCTCCACCCATCCTGGATAGACCTCCATCCGGTCTTTTTCGCTGCCGTCCCAGTTGGTCACGGTCATTGTTCCCTGGCATTCGCTTCCGGCAATGAATGTATACAGGCCTTCTTGCAGATCAACGCCCACCGTCAATGTGTTTCCGGACTCCGTGGAAACTTCGGCATCCACGACCTCTTCACCCTTGTTGAAATACTCCACCGGCGCCTCGCCTCTTGCGGATGAGAAGATCATCAGCAGCAGAATCACCGCGATCAGTTCCTTCATAACGGCACCTCCTTTATCCATGCAACGCCGCGTCTTCCAGTTTTCTTCCAGCAGGACGCACATGTTACAAGTATAACAAAAAACCGCCCTGCCTTGCGGCAGAGCGGCTTTGGTACGCTTACTGATTAGAACTTCAGCGGATTCACGCGCACGGAGGGACCCATGGTGCTGCTCAGATACATAGAGCGGATGTAGGTGCCCTTGGCGGCGGCAGGCTTGGCCTTGTTGATGGCCTCGATCAGCGTGGTCATGTTCTCGTTCAGCTTCTCGACGCCGAAGGAGACCTTGCCGATGGGGCAGTGGATGATAGCGGTCTTGTCCAGACGATACTCCACCTTACCAGCCTTGATGTCCTTGATGGCCTTGGTCACGTCCATGGTGACGGTGCCGGACTTGGGGTTGGGCATCAGGCCCTTGGGGCCCAGGATGCGGCCGATGCGGCCAATCAGACCCATCATGTCAGGGGTGGCCACGCAGACGTCGAACTCGAACCAGTTTTCCTGCTGGATCTTGGCGATCATCTCTTCAGCGCCAACATAGTCGGCGCCGGCAGCCTTGGCTTCCTCAGCCTTGGCGCCCTTGGCGATAACCAGCACACGGATGGTGCGGCCAGTGCCGTGGGGCAGAACGACCGCGCCGCGGACCTGCTGGTCAGCGTGACGGGGATCAACGCCCAGACGGACGTGGATCTCAACTGTCTCGTCGAACTTGGCCTTGCCGGTCTTGCAAACGAGGTCGCAAGCTTCGGCAGGATCATACTGATTCAGATGATCGATCAGCTTCACGCTGTCCTGGTACTTCTTACCATGCTTCATTTTCTATTCCTCCCATGTGGTATTAGCGGCTCTATGTCCTCCCACATTGTTAAGGGGCAAAGCCCCACACAGTTTGGCATGCGGCGCAGGGCCGCGACGCCTTATTCCTCCACGGTGACGCCCATGCTGCGAGCAGTGCCGGCAACCATGCTCATGGCGGCCTCAATGCTGGCGGCGTTCAGGTCGGGCATCTTGGTGGTGGCGATCTCGCGGAGCTGCTCCTTGGTCAGCATGCCGACCTTGTCCTTGTTGGGACGGGCGGAAGCGGTATCCACGCCGATAGCCTTCTTGATCAGCACCGGGACCGGGGGGGTCTTGGTGATGAAGGTGAAGGTACGGTCAGAATAGACGGTGATGACCACGGGGATCACCAGGCCGATCTGGTTCTTGGTGCGCTCGTTGAATTCCTTGCAGAAGCCGGGGATGTTCACGCCGTGCTGGCCCAGAGCAGGACCGATAGGCGGAGCAGGATTGGCCTTACCAGCCTGCACCTGCAGCTTGATGTAAGCGTTTACCTTCTTGGCCATGTTAATGGCACCTCCTAAAAAATGTGGTCACGCGGAAGCTTGCACTTCCTCCCACGTAGCGCCCGCAGTTGCCTGCGGACATTGGAAAGACAGCATTGCTGTCTGCCTTCGCCGGTTGCCCGGCGGAAAAGCCTTGTTGCATCCTTGCAAATGCAAGGGGCTGGATGCAGCGGATCAGTCTTCCTTCTCCACCTTGTCCAGATCAAGCTTGACGGACTGCTCGCGGCCGAAGAACATTTCCACCTTCACGGTCACAGTGCCGCGGATGGTGTCGATATCCTCCACAACGCCGGAGAAGTTCTCCAGCGGGCCGGAAAGAATCCGCACACGCTCGCCAATCGCGAAGCTGAAGTCGATGCTCTTGGACTCGGAGTTGAGCATCATATCAACCTCTTCCTGGGTCAGGGCGACAGGCTTGCTGTCGGGACCCACAAAGCCCGTCACGCCGCGGGTATTGCGCACCACATACCAACTCTCGCTGGTCTCGATCATGTGCACCAGCACATAGCCGGGGTACACCTTACGCTGACTCTTGACGCGCTTGCCGTTGCGGATTTCCACAACGTCTTCCACAGGTACGCGTACGTCAAAGATCAGATCCTGCATGCCGTTGTTTTCCACGGACTTCTCCAGGGTATCCTTAACCTTGTTCTCATACCCGGAATAGGTATGGATCACGTACCAGCAGGGCTGTTTGCTCTTCTCGGTCATGTTGCTCTCCTAAATACTGTCCTTACAGGACCAGCAGCTTCACCAGCGCAGATGCGCCCATGTCCAGCAGACCGATGACGATGCCCATGAAGAGCATGAAGGCCAGCACGGTCACGGAATAGATGATCAGCTTGCGCTTGCTGGGCCAGGAAACCTTCTTGAGCTCATAGAACATGTTCTTGAAGGGCTTGGCAATACGCTTGGGCAGCGCCTTGCACCAGTTCACGAACTTGGTCATCTTGGTCTCTTCGGTCTTCTTGGCGACGGCCTTGTTCTCCTCTGCCATTTTATTCACATCCTCACGTTGGTCGTTGTGATTACTTGGTCTCGCGGTGAGCGGTGTGCTTCTTGCAGAAAGGGCAGTACTTCTGAAGCTCAATGCGATCCGGGGTGTTCTTCTTGTTCTTCATGTTGTTGTAGTTGCGCTGCTTGCACTCAGTGCAGGCCAGGCAAACCTTATTGCGAGCGGCGTTTGCCACGTTGGACACCTCCTGCCTAATGGATGTATGCCGGTATACCCTCTGAAGATGGAGTGCAGACCGGGGATTCCCGTCCGGAGGGATAACCCGCCGGACGGGAGTCGATCAATTACTCGATGACCTTGGCGATAACGCCGGAGCCAACGGTACGGCCGCCCTCGCGGATAGCAAAGCGCAGGCCCTGCTCCATAGCGATGGGGGTGATCAGGTTGATCTCCATGTCGATGTTGTCGCCGGGCATAACCATCTCAACGCCCTCGGGCAGCGTGATGTTGCCGGTCACGTCGGTGGTACGGAAGTAGAACTGGGGACGATAGCCATTGAAGAAGGGGGTATGACG
>JAFURI010000094.1 GCA_017471885.1 Clostridia bacterium
AGCAGCTCGGCAAACTTGGCGGCATGCTCAGCCTCTTCGAAGGCGGCCTTCTCCCAGTACAGGCCGATCTCGGGATAGCCCTCGCGATGGGCCACGCGGCTCATGGCCAGATACATACCAACCTCAGAGCACTCGCCTTCAAAGTTGGCGCGCAGATCCTTGATGATGTCTTCGGGAGCGCCCTGCGCCACGCCGACCACATGCTCGGCAGCCCAGGTCTTCTCTTCAGCCTGCTTGATGAACTTGCTGGCCGGAACCTTGCAAACGGGGCACTTCTCGGGAGCCTCGGGACCTTCATGCACATAACCGCAAACGCTGCAAACCCACTTCATATTGATTACCTCCTGAATTTTGTTTTTTGCTTTGGTGTGCGGGGCTTTCTTTCGATTGCCACCGCCTGATTGGACTATACACAGTATATCACAGAGTGAAACACCTGTAAAAACTTTTTTTCTTAAATTTTTTAATTCTTTTCGCAAAGATCGCCGAAAAGCTTCTTTTTATTGACGAAGTACACGCCTACGATAAAGATGCAGCATACCACCCATGTGGAAGGTTCGGCGCAGGATGCGCCCGTATAGCCCCACAGCGGCACGGCATACCAGGCGAAGAGCACCTTTATCACCAGCTCAATACAGGACACCAGCACCGGCGCTATGCGCATACCCAGCGCCTGCAGCGTCTGCCGCATGATCACCAGGACGCCCTCGGGCAGGAATAGCGGCGCATTGATGCACAGGTTCATAACCGCCAGACGGATGATCTCCTCATTCCCGGTACCGATCAATCCCCGGATGAAGCCTTCGCCGCAGCCGTAGAGTACCGCCGCGATCAGGATGCACAGGCCGGTGATCAGCATCATCACCTGCCGGATCGCGGTGCGGATCCGCTTCCACTCCCCTGCGCCGCGGTTCTGGCTGGTGAAGGCCGAGGCTGCGGTGGACAGCGCCGTGGCGGGCTGCATCATTACCACCAGAATCTTGCGGGCTGCGGTGTGGGCTGTCAGGACAGTCTCGCCCAGACCGTTGATGGCTCCCTGCATGGTCACCGAACCAATGGCGTATACGGAGTTCATCAGCCCCATGGAGAGGCCGGTGGAAGCCATCTCGCCCCACAGTCTGCCTTCGGGGCGGCAATCCTCCCGCCCAGGAATGAAATCCCTGAACCTCCGCCGGATGAACATGAGGCAAAGCACAGCCGACACGCCCTGTGCAATCACCGTAGCCAGCGCAGCGCCCGCCACGCCCCAGCCCAGTCCGACCACCATCAGCACGTCCAGCAGCAGATTGAGCGCACAGGCAATCATCAGGAAGTACAGCGCTGTGCGGCTGTTGCCCAGCGCGCGCAGGAAGGCCGCGCTGGCGTTGTAGGCCACGGTCATCACAAATCCGCCGAATAGGATGTACATATACGCCAGCGCATCGCTGAAGACAGCCTCCGGCGTGTTCTGCCAGCGCATCAGCCAGTCGCCCGTCAGCAGCATGGCTGCGGTGATCGCGCAGGCGGCCGCCAGGTTCAGCACAATCATGACGAAAGTCGCCTTCCGGGCTCTGTCCATATCGCCCATACCGAAGAATTTACCCAGCACAATGCCGCAGCCGTTGCCCAGTCCGTTTGCAAAGAGCAGCATCATGGAGTAGACGGACGAGGATGCGCCGATAGCCGCCAGCGCGCTGTCGCCCAGAAAATGACCGGCGATCATGGTATCAGAGATGGTATATACCTGCTGGAACGCAGAGCCCAGCAGCACCGGGAGCGCGAACGTCAGGATCAGATACAGGGGATTGCCCTTTGTCAGATCCACCGCAGCGCCTTTTCCCGCAGAAGGCATAGTACGTCCCTCCAAACAAACAGTCTTGGAATCATTCAACCCCGCAGACCATTATAGCGGACTGTCCCTTTCTCCCGCAAGTATGCTGCCGAAAAAAAGCGGATTCTCCCCTTTCGCATCATCCCTCTCCCACCCTGACCCCTCGCAGGAGGCCAAAAAGAGGATTCCCCGCCACCATGTCGAATAAAATACAGATAATCCGAACACGTTGATAACAAAGGAGTTGACACGATGCGGGACATGGTTGTGCTGATCAGCCTGGACAGCAGCGTATGCCAGTCCATGGCACGGACGCTGCGGGCTGAACATATTTATTGCCGCATTCTCCCCGCCGACGCCTCTGCCCGGGACGTGCTGCAGCAGGATGCGCAGGGCATACTGCTGGCCGGCGGCTCCACCGGCGAGAAGGCCGACGTCCTCCACCTTGACGAACTGCTGGGCTGCGGCCTGCCCGTGCTGGGCATGGGCGACGCTGCGCTGACCCTTTGCGAAGCCATGGGCGGCACGCTGGATGAAAAGGCGACGGAGCCCGGCGTAGTGCAGGTGCGCATGGACGGCAGCGATCCGCTGCTGCTGCAGGTGGAATCCGGCGAGCGCTATCTTCCCGCTATGCGCTGCATGCTCCTCAGGGAGGATTCCGCCCGTGCGCTGGCCCATACCGACAGCGGCGTGCTGGGCTTCCGCTCCGCCAATACCGCTGTGTACGGCATGGCCTTCCTGCCCGAACAGAACGATCAGGACGGCGTACAGTTGCTGATCAACTTCTGTCACCAGATCTGCGGCTGCAGCCTGTGGTGGAGCAACCAGACCTTCCTGGATCGCGCCCAGCAGGAGATCCTCGAGGCCGCAGGCGACGCGGAAGCGCTGTGCGCGCTGTCCGGCGGTGTGGACAGCGGCGTGTGCGCCATTCTGGGCCACATGGCGCTGGGCCAGAGGCTGCACTGTCTGTTTGTGGATACGGGACTCCTGCGCAAGGATGAGGGCGACCGCGTGATGGCCTTCTACCGTGATCAGATGGGCCTGAACCTTCAGCGCATCAACGCCGAACCTGAGTTCCTTGCCGCGCTGAAGGACGTTGTCTCCTGTGAAGAGAAGGAGCTGATCATTCACCGCATGCTGCAGGAGATTATGGCACGGGAGGTCAAGGCCCGTCCCGGCGTCAGGCTGATCCTGCAGGGTACCAATTATTCCGATACGCTGGACAGGCCGATTCAGGACGAAGCCCCCGAGGGCATGCAGATTATGGAGCCCGTGCGGGATCTGTTCAAGGATGAAATCCGCCGCGTCGGCGAAGATCTGAACCTGCCGCCCGCCATCATCAACCGTCAGCCCTTCCCCGGCGCAGGGCTGGCCAGCCGTATTTCCGGCGAGGTAACCGAAGAAAAGCTGACCGTACTGCGCGAGGCGGACGCCATCTTCCGCAGGGAGCTGGAATCCGACCGGCAGTCCCGCAAGCTTCATCAGTATTACGCCATGCTGTCCGACGCACCCTTTGTTTCCGGCTACGCCATCGCCCTGTGCGCCGTGCAGCTGGTGGAGGGAAGCAGCCGCATGCCTGCCCGGCCGCCCTACGATCTGCTGGAGCGCGTGGCCCGCATCATCCGCGAGAGCCTGCCGCAGGTCTCCACTGTGGTCTATGACCTGACTCCCTGATAATCGTCCTCCCGCACGGGCGTTGCTGCACCTTGTACTAAAGGAGACCCACTGACTATGCATGACGTCTTTATCAGCTTCAGCTTCAAGAATATTACCGAAGCCCAGCATATTGTGAACGGGCTGCAGCAGCGCCACGGTATCCGCTGCTGGATTTGCACCCGCGAGATTTACGGCGGCAAATACTATAAGGAAGAAATTGAAAAAGCGATCATGCAGTCTCAGGTAGTCGTGCTTGTGCAGACAAAGGAGGCTCTGGCTTCGCGCGAGGTGCCCAAGGAGATCGCCATTGCATTTGAGGAAAACAAGGTGATCATCCCCTTCCGGCTGGACGACGCCAAAGCCTTCGGCGCCCTGCGCTACGACCTGTCCAATATTGATTTCATCGACGGCGTCAAGCCCACGCTGGACGAGCGGATTGACGATCTGGCAGCAGCCGTCAAGCGAAACCTGAGCGATATTCAAACCGGCGAAACCTCTGATTTCCAGCTGAAGTCCCACAAGCTGTTCTGCAATGAGATCTTCGTAGGCCGCGACCGTACGCTGACCGAGCTTGAAGCGGCATTTGACGAACGGAACGTGGTTTTTCTGTACGGCATGGGCGGTATCGGAAAATCTGAGATCGCCAAGCAGTATGCGAAAAAGAGAAGCAAGCACTACCATACCGTGGTTTTTGCCCGGTATGATGCAAGCCTCGCAGCCCTGATTGCGGACGACCGGGCCTTTTCCGTTTCCGGGCTTCAGCGTAAAACAAAGGCTGACAATACCATGCAGGACGACGCGGAATACGCCCGGGAAAAGCTTGCCGTGCTTTCGTCCGCAGTTGACGGACATACGCTGATTGTGATTGACAATTTTGACGTTGCCGACGATCCGCTCCTTCAGCATGTCACGGAAACGCTGCCCTGTCATCTGCTTTTCACCACGCGCTGCAAGCCGGAAACCGGTCGTTTCCACACCATTACGGTACGGGAGCTGGACGACGACGCCCTGCGCGACATGATGATCTGCTATGCAGATCCGGAGGAAAACGCCCTCAGTTTGTCCGATCCCGATTTCCCGGCGCTGTTCGACCTGACAGACCGGCATACGCTGACGCTGGAGCTGATTGCAAAGCGCATGACGGAGGACGGCATTGACGAAGTCGGCGAAATGGTGCAGCTGCTCAAGGCCGGGAAGCTCTCGTCCCTGACAGGAGATTCCGGGCTGGACGCCTACGGGCGCATCCGCGACCTTTTCCGCCTGAGCGGACTGAACGAGCAGGAGTGCAGCTTCCTGCGCTGCCTTGCCCTGATGCCTCCGGACGGCGTGCTGCAAAAGCTGTTCCGACAGTGGATGGGCGACGATTTTTCCGTCAGGGCTCATCTGATGAAGCTGAGCCTGATCCGGCTGGATACGCAGACGAAAAAGCTGTTCCTGCATCCCATCCTCCGCGAAGTAATCATCAATGAATTGCAGCCCTGTTTCGGGAACTGCCGGGCATTCATTGAACGCTGTGCCATGGTCGACGTGGAGAATGCCTCCGGTCAGATGTGGAATTTCGATTACACCACCAAGAAGCATTATCTGGATGCCTATACTGCAATCCTGCAGTTTATGCCGGAGGTGACGCAGAATAATTACCTCGTTTTCCAGAACATGCTGGTACTGTTCAATTATGTGGGCGACGTGAGCGAGACGATGGTGCATCATCACCGCCTGCTGTCCTTCATCACCGCCCGCTTCGGAGAGAATTCGCTTGAAGCGGCCTACCGGCGCTACAACATGGGCTGGAAGTACTCCAATGCCCAGATGTTTGAGCAGGCGGCATCTTATCTGCAGCAGGCCTCGGACTGCATACTGGCTGCAAAGGACGTCTACACGCACGAGGATCAGTTCTGCCTGAACACCTGCAGCCACGCCTTTGCCTATCTTTCCCAGAGAACCGGCGATCCGCAGCACTTTGAGACAGCCAAAGTCTACCTGCAGAAATGCCTTGAAATTGCCGACGAGCGATTCAAGGCCTACTCATTGCAGCACACCTACTTCAAATACTGCTGCATGACCGGCGATTACCAGCAGGCCGCCGTTCACGCCCAGGCGTATCACCGCTACTGCGAAGAGCATATCAAAGGCAGCGCGGCTTACAGAATAGATCATTCCTACGCGCTGTATCATTCCGCTACCATTCTGGCCAATACCGGCCGCGAGAAAGAAGCGATTCCCGTACTGGAGCAGACCATTGCCGAATACAGGGAATTCTTCTCCACGAAAAACGCCAGAATTGTGGATATGTACGAGCTTCTGGTGAAATGCTACCAGGCCGCCGGCACAAAGAGCGAAGTGCTTGCATGCGCCGAGGTGGCCGTCGGGATCGCGCAGATTCTGTACACGCAGGATCATCCCCAGCTGCGGCGGCTGAAGGCGATTTACGAGGAATATGCATCATAAAAAGAGCAAGGCATTCGCCTTGCTCTTTTTATGATGTGAAGCAGCGCCGGAATTTCTCCCGTCCCCGCTTTTACCTGAAGAGGGTAAAGCCCTTGCTGATATCGCCCACCAGCACGGCGCCTACCAGCACGCCGCCGAATCGCCAGTACTTCTCGTACTGACCAGGACGGCTGATCTCCTCCACGGAATAATTCAGGCCCAGCTTGCCGCAGTCGCCCTGAGCGAACAGCGCTGTACCCATGCCGTGGAAAATCAGCGGTCGGGTCTGGGGAATATACTCCTCCTGACCGCCTGCAGCGTTGACGCCCGCTACGCGGCCCATCTCGCTGGCCTCGGACCACAATCCATAGCTGATGCCATAGGCGGCGCAGTCGCCGCAGGCATACACGTCCGGCTCGGAGGTGCGCATGAATTCATCCACCTCCACCTGCTTTCCCACCGTCAGACCTGCGTCCTTTGCGATCGCTGCGTTGGGACTGATGCCGGCGGATACGATCACCAGTCCAGCCTTCACTTCCCGGCCATCCTTGAGAATCACGCTGTCCGGGGTAATCTGCGCCGTCTGGGCGTTCTGCAGAAGAGTCACGCCCTTGTCTGCCATGGCGGCAGTCAGCAGAGCAGCCGCGCCCTCGTCAATCTGCCGCTTCATGATCTGATTGCCGCGCTCCAGCACAGTCACGTTCATGCCGCTCTCCCGCAGCGCCCACGCAGCTTCCAGACCCAGCACGCCGCCGCCGATGACCACAGCGTCCTGCGTACCCTTTGCAATTTCGCGCACGCGCTGCGCGTCCTCCACCGTGCGGATCGTAACCACATGGGGCAGATCATTGCCGGGCATGTCAGGCATAAAGCAGCCTGCTCCCAGCGCGTAGATCAGCTTGTCGTACACAAAGCCGTAGCCGCCCTCACACTGCACCATCTTTTCCGCCGTATCCAGCGAAGTCACCCGGCAGCCGGTTACCACATAAATATCCCGCTCGTCATACCACGCGGAGCTCTCCACCGCCATATCCTCCGCGGACGCGCCGGACATCAGCGTCTTGGTCAGCATGGGTCGGGCATAGGGCGGCGCATCCTCCGCCGTCAGCATCACGATGGACGCCGTGGCGTTGCGCTCACGGATCGCCTTCGCCGCGTTGAACGCCGCCGCGCCGCCGCCCAGAATCAGGAATTTTTCCGCCGTATCCTCTGTCTGATCCAGCCGCTCCAGCAGCACAGGCTCGCACCGATCCAGCCCCACGCCGCACACAGGGCACTTCTCCAGCGACGCGTCAAACACCTCGCCGCACACCAGGCAGCGGGCCAGCATCTTGCCTTGGGTCTCCGTCATGGCATAGTTCCTCCTTGCAATCGATGGTATCATTATACCATCTTTTTGCTGAATCCGAAACCTCCTGCCGGAGTTTTTTTCCTGCGCCTGCGCATATTGTTCCGTCTTCCTGCGCATGCTGTCATCGAGGTGATTGATATGATGTGGACGCAAAAGGAAGCGTCTCTCCTGGAGGATCTGAAAACACAGGAACAGCTTTGCGTAGAGAAGTACCAGAAGTATGCCCAGCAGGCAGGCGATCCCGAGCTGAAGAATCTGTTCGAAACCATCCGGGGTGTGGAGGAACAGCACCTGCAGACCGTCACGGGCATGATCAACGGTCAGGAGCCTCCGCAGCAGTCCTCGCAGCAGAATCAGCAGCTCTCATGGCAGCCTCCTCAGCAGGGTCAGCCCGCCGGTACACCCCAGTGGCAGCAGGACGCTTACCTGTGTCAGGACGCCATCAATACCGAGAAGCATGTTTCCGGCACCTATGATACGGCGGTGTTCGAGTTCCGCGCCCCCGCCGCCCGGCAGATCCTGAATGATATCCAGTCTGCCGAGCAGCGCCACGGTGAAATGATCTACGCCTACATGAGCCGCAACGGTATGTACAACTGATCAATTCCACCCACGGCAGACGGAAACGTCTGCCTTTTTTTCGTGCTGAAACCGTTTCCGGCAGGAAGAAGCCGTCTCTCCGGCGAATCCCCACAGATGGAATGCCTCCGCAGTTTTGCGCGCGTATAGACTGATTCTGACAGAAAGCAGGTATTGGCCATGATCCGCAGATACGACTTCGGCACGCCCATCCGCACCCACGCTGTGGTGCAGACGCTGATTCCTGAAACCGCACCCATGCCCTTTTTTACCGTGGAGCAGCAGTCTCCCGAGGTATCCTTCACCCTTGCGCTGCACAGGGACGACGTGATCTTCGGTCTGGGCGAAAACGTGCGCGGCGTCAACAAGCGCGGTCATCTTTATCACGCCTGGAACTCCGACGATCCCTCCCATACCGAGAACAAGGCCAGCATCTATGCCAGCCACAATCTGCTGCTGTTCTACGGTGAGAACAGGTGCTTCGGCGTGTACTTTGACGATCCCGGCGATATGGTCTTTGATCTGGGCTATACCCATGCCGCCGAGGCGAAGATCACCTCCCGCGAAGGCGATCTGTCCGTATATGTGATTGAGGCGGACAGCCTGACGGCGCTTTGCCGGGAATTCCGCGGCCTCACCGGCCGCAGCTATCTGCCGCCGAAGTGGGCCTTCGGCTACATCCAGTCCCGCTGGGGCTACGCCTCCGCAGAGGACGCCAGGTTCGTGGTGGAGAATCACCGTTCCCGACATATCCCACTGGATGCGGTTTGCATGGACATCGACTACATGGAGGATTACAAGGACTTCACATGGGCGGAGAAGCACTTCCCCGACCTGAAGGGCTGCGTTTCCGAAATGAAGAAGGATCATATCCGGCTGGTGCCCATCATCGACGCGGGCGTGAAGCAGCAGGAGGGCTACAGCGTCTGTGACGAGGGCCTTGAGAAGGGCTACTTCTGCAAAAAGGAAAACGGCGACCCCTTCATCGGCGCGGTATGGCCCGGCCGGAGCTACTTTCCGGATTTCCTGCGTGAGGACGTGCGGGCGTGGTTCGGCAGCAAGTACCACCTGCTGCTGGACGCCGGAGTGGAGGGCTTCTGGAACGATATGAACGAGCCCGCCATCTTCTATTCCCCCGAAACGCTGGAAAAAGCCTACGAGGCCGCCGACCGGCTGCGGGGCGTGAATCTGGGCATCAACGAATTTTTCCAGCTGAAGGACGCCTTCACCGGCACCTCCAACAGCATGGAGGACTATCGCCGCTTCTATCATGAGGTGGACGGCAGGCTGATCCGCCACGACAAGGTGCACAACCTCTACGGCGCCATGATGACCAAGGCCGCCGCGCAGGGGTTCCACGCCTATGACGAAAGCAAGCGCTTCCTCATGTTCAGCCGCTCCAGCTTTATCGGCGCACACCGTGACGGCGGCGTGTGGCAGGGCGACAACTGCGCCTGGTGGAGTCACCTGCTCCTGAACCTGAAGATGCTCCCCAGCCTCAACATGTGCGGTTTCCTCTACACCGGCGCAGACGTGGGCGGCTTCGGCTGCCACACCACGGAGGATCTGCTGCTGCGCTGGCTGCAGCTGGGCGTGTTCACCCCCCTGCTGCGCAATCATGCCGCGCTGGGCACCCGGGATCAAGAGGTCTTCCGCTTTGACTGCTGGGAGGACATGCGCAATATTCTGCGGGTACGCTATGCGCTGATCCCCTGGCTGTACAGCGAGTTCATGAAGGCCGCCCTTGAGGACGGCATGCTCTTCCGTCCCCTTGCCTTCGATTATCCCGGCGACAGGCTGGCCCTGCGGGTGGAGGATCAGATGATGCTGGGCGCGGACTGCATGATTGCTCCCGTCTATGAACAGAATGCCCGGGGCCGCTACGTCTACCTGCCCGAGGATATGCTGATGATCCGCTTCCGCTCCGATGCGGATTATGACCTTGTGCCCATGGAGGCCGGTCACCACTGGATTGATCTGGAGCTGCACGAAATGCCGCTGTTCATCCGCCGGGGACATTTGATTCCGCTGGCAAAGGCCGCAGAATATGTGGATGGCATTGACGCCAGCCATCCCGTGCTGCTGGGCTGGATCAGGGAGAACACCGCCGTTACCCTCTACGACGACGACGGCTTTAACGCCTCCCCCGTGCTGGCCGAGGGGCTGCGTACCATCAGCGTTACCGTGGAAGACGGCTGCGCCCGCAGCGTTCAGGCCGACTGCAGCAGGCTGGTCATTGATTAACAGCCATACAAAAGGTACAGTCCACCATGGACTGTACCTTTTGCCATCATACGGAAGAAACATGCATTCCGGAGGCGGTATTCTTTTCAGTCTTTTCGTCTTACTCCTCCACCAGCGTGATTCCCCGCACGTCGCTCTCGCTGACGGTCATGTACAATGTATGCTGATTCACATAAATCACCATGCCCGGGGCCGCGCCGCCGGGCTTTTTCACGTACCGGCGCAGGGTGTAGTCAATGGGCACCATGGAGGAGCGCTGGCCCTTGGAGTACCATGCCGCCAGAATCGCAGCCTCCTTCAGGGTATCCGGCGGCACCGGACCGCTGACGCTCTGGTCATGGCGGATGATCACATGGCTTCCGGGCATATCCTTGGCATGGAGCCACGTCTCATTGGGCTTGGCAGAGGTGGTCAGGCGGTCGTTCTGCGCCGCATTCTTGCCCACAAGGATATCGATACCGTCCTTCGAGCGGTAATGATAGGGCTTGCTCTGGGGCAGAGCCCGCTGCTGGCGGCGGTTGGTGTTGCGCTTCATGTAGCCGGTGCGCACCAGCTCCTGACGAATCTCCTCCAGCTCGCTTTCGCCCACGCACTTACCCACGTCCAGCAGGCAGCTCTCCAGATAGTCAAGCTCCGCGATGGTCTTTTCCTTCTGCTCCGCCGCCGTCTCCCGGGCCGAGCGCGCCTTCTGGTATTTCTTGAAATACCGCTGGGCGTTCTGCACGGGCGTCAGCTGATTATCCAGCACCACGGTGACGGTTCCGCCGTTTTCATCGTAGAAATTCTGCAGCTCCACCTGCGTCATACCCTTCTTCAGCTGCCACAGGTTGGCATTGATCAATTCGCCCATTAGGCGGAATTCCTCCATCCGGGCAGCGGAGGCCAGCTCCTCCTCCTGCAGGGCCAGCTTCTTTTCGCAGCGTTCGATCTGTCCCTTGAGCATCCTCACCATGGAGGCGCTCTTCTGATTGATGCGATCCTGCTGATCCCGCGCGCCGAAGTACCTTTCCAGCGCCTGACTGATTGTGCCGCAGCCGTGCTGGCAGCCGATATCCCGGCTCAGGTAGGGGAAGGCAAACACGTCCTCCGCATCGCCGGTATCGTTGAGCAGCACCTGCGGAGACTTCATTTCCGGCAGGCGGCGGATCAGCTCGGCAAGGCGCGCAGCGGCCTGATGCAGATCCTCCGCCCGATCCTCTCCGGGCTGGAGCACCCGGAACGCCAGCTCCCTCGCCGAGGGATTGGACAGGCCGGACACGCTGGCCCCCAGCGCCTTGTGCAAGGGCTGATCCCCCTGCGCGCGCAGCTTGTCCAGCAGATTCTCTGTCGTCACCTTCTCCGGATCCAGCTTGTCCTGCGCAGGCGGGGGCAGATAAGTCAGGCCCGGCTGAATCTGCCTGACGCGGCTCATCTCCATGTTCACATGCCTTGCGGCTTCAAGGATGCGATCCTCCCCGTCCACCAGGATCAGGTTGGAATGGCGGCCCATAACCTCCAGAATCAGCCTGCGAAGCACATGGTCGCCCATTTCGTCCACCACGTCGATATCCACATACACAATGCGGTCGCCGCCGATCTGCCGCACCGACTGCACGCGCCCGCCCAGCAGCTGCTTGCGCATCAGCATGCAGAACATGGGAGGCTCCAGCGGATTGGGATAATTCTGCACCGTCAGGTGGCAGCGGGCATTGTTGGGCGATGCACAGAGAAGCAGCCTTTTGTTTTCGCTCCCGGCGCGGATGAGGATAATCAGCGTGTCTTTCTCCGGCTGGGTAATCTTATCAATACGGCCGCCGGCAAGGGCTTCGTTCAGCTCCCGCGCAGCAAAGCCGATGGTCAGTCCGTCCATGGGCATGGAGTAATCCCACCTTCAATCGAAAGTTACCTCCTTATTATAATGCATCTTCCCTGAAATGCCAAGGGGTGCATATTACGCCCCGGCGGCACATACATTCCACCAGACCAAGGAGCAAGAGGAGGCCGAAAGCGGTGAAACTGAAATGGCATTTGAACCGGGCAGACATGGAACGGATCCTGATCGTATGCGCGGCGGCGCTGGTGGTGGCGCTTGCGCTGCGCGGACAAGAACCTGCCACGCATATTGTGTATGAAGAATCCCCGCTGACGGTGACGGAGACGTCCGCCGAAACCGCCGCCGCTGCGGATGTACCCACGCAGGCCGTGGTGTGCTGGTATCAGGACGGCGACGGATATCTGGTGCCGGTAACCCGGCAGGTACCCCAGCAGGACGGCATCGCCAAGGCCACGCTTTCGCTGATGGTGCAGTCCAGCCAGAACGACCTTTCCGCCGCACGGCTGGGCCTGACCAACGTGATCCCTGAGGGCACCACCTTTGACCTGAGCATCTCCGGCGGAAAGGCCCGGGTGGATATGAGCAAAGAAGCGCTGAACTGCGCCTCCGCCGAGGAGGAGCTGCTTATGGTGCAGGCCACCGCCGCCGCGCTGTGCGGCTTTGACACGGTGGATGAGGTCTCCTTCCTCTTTGACGGACAGAAGCGCAGCCGCCTGACCCACGGCACCGACGTGTCCGGCGTGTTCAGCGAGGACAGTGTCAATGTGGAAAGCGTGGCGACCATGGCGAGAGGATCCGCAGACTACGCGGATCAGCTGCAGCTGTACTTTCCTTCCGCCAGCGGGCGGCTGCTGGTACCGGTGACTCGCACGGTTTTTTCCCCGGTGGATCTGTCCACCGCCATCCTTGAATTGGCCAAAGGCCCGAAAACCGACAGCGGGCTTGAATCGCCTCTGCCCCGTGACTGCGGCGTGCGCTCCGTCAGCGTGAAAAACGGCGTGGCGACCATCGACTTCAGCAAGGAATTCCTGACCGTGACCCAGCAGTCTGACGGCGGACGGCAGGCCATCCGCGCGGTGCTGTTCACCGCCAGTCAGTTTCCCGGCGTAAAGAAGGTGTCCATCACGGTGGACGGCGAGCCCTTCTCGCCGGAGCCGGAGTCAACCGCGACCTTCCTCAACGACGCAGAGGAGGTCATGGCCCAGTATCCCGGGGTGGTGGAGATTGACTAAAAATCGCAAATGCCTCTGCATCCAAACAGATGCAGAGGCATTTGATGTTAGTGATTGATCTGTTTATTCTCGGTTCTGCCCGTCAAATAGTCCAGTGACACATCATAATAATTCGCCAGATTGATAAGTAACCCTAATGGAATTGTCTGAAATCCGCGCTCATAGCGACTATAGACTGTCTGTGCAATCCCCAGATACTCTGCAACCTGTGCCTGCGTTAAATCGGCGTCTTCCCGCATGTCGCGGATGCGCTTGAAATACATGCAGGAATCCCCCTTTACATTCTTTTCTGTACTGTTCAGTACTATCTTGCATTATGCCATACTTTGTGGTAGAATACGCATTGTAGTACTAATAAGTACTTAT
>JAFURI010000095.1 GCA_017471885.1 Clostridia bacterium
ATCGTAGTCAAGCGGTCTTGCGTTCGTGTCCGATTCACCGCCGACAACCACAAGTTCAATACCGTCGAGATATCGTTCTATATCAATGGCTTCGATAAGCGGCTGAGCTGTTATACACTTATGTCTGATCGGAAGTTTTTCAAAAATTCCGAGCTTATCGTCTGCATTCTTTTGATTCTCAACCGTACAGCAAACGACCACGTTTTCATAGCCGTCATCCCAATCATCGGGGATGCAGTCCATAAATCTGTCAATGCGCTTGGTGAGAAAGAGAAAGGTACAATCTTTGCGCTCCTTTATCATCCGCCAGCATTCTGGGCGCCATGCATCCGCTTCCTCGATCAGAAAATCTGTGGAAAAGCAGGTATATACAATGCTGGATTTCATTTTGTAATTGCCGTTCTTTAGGCGTTCTATGGGCTTTGCAAAGTCCTTTGTTTTTTCAACAATACTTGTATCAACACCACGCTTTGCGTCGCCCTTGTGGATATAGCAATAGAGGCAGCCGTCGCTACACTTTTTGCAACCTCTCCACGGATTCCACATCGCCATATTCTCACCTCGTCAAATTCCAGTTTATCGTTTTCATTCTATCACAGCAAAACAAGAAACAGCAAACCAGCCAAGGCTTGCTGCTTCGGCATTTCTTTGGTGCAAAGCGAAGGATAATTCCTTCCTTTCCATCCCCCTCCCTGCAGGAGAGTTTTTTCTTATGCCGCTTTGCGGGCAGGCTCAGCCCGTCTGCGCCGCTGGATCAGATACCGCGCGCCGCCCAGCGCGCCCATGCCCGCCGCGACGAAGAATCCCAGCGTAATCAGCTGCGGTACATTCAGGCTCACAAGGAAGAAAACCGGCCCGGCATACATTGCCGCCAGCGTGAAGAGCGCCGTCATGCCCAGCCACAGTGCAATACGCATCGGATTCAGCGGCCAACAGCAGAACAGAAGCACCATCAGCCCGATGCTCCCCGCCGACAGGGTCGCCAGCGTGGAGCACAGCTCCTGACTCCAGCCCAGCTGCGCCATCAGCATGGACAGCACAGCGCACAGCGTCACGCCTGCCGCGCCGGGAATAGCGCGGAGCATCACCTCGTCCAGGAATCTGCCCCGGATCCGCTCCCGGTTGCTTTCCAGCGCAAGGAAGAAGGACGGTATGCCAATGGTCAGGCTGCTGATCAGCGTCAGCTGGATCGGCTGGAAGGGATACTCCGCCGGGAGCAGCAGGAGCAGCACCGTCAGCGCGAAGGAATACAGCGTCTTCACAAGGAACAGGCTGGCTGCGCGGGTCACGTTGTTGACCACGCGGCGGCCCTCCAGCACCACCTGCGGCATGGAGGCAAAGTCTGCATCCATCAGCGTCAGCTGGGCCACGCGTTTGGCTGCGTCAGAGCCGCCTGCCATGGCGATGGAGCAGTCCGCTGCCTTCAGCGCGGGGATATCGTTCACGCCGTCGCCGGTCATGGCTACGCTGTGCCCGGAGCCCTTCAGCGTCTCCACCAGCGTCTTTTTCTGTTCGGGCGTGACTCTGCCGAACACCGTGCAGCGCTCGCAGGCCTCTGCCAGCTCCTGATCCGTCATGGCGGATGCGTCCGCCCAGCTGTCCCAGCCGTCCAGCTTCACTCTCCGGGCAATGGCGGATACAGTACGCGGATCGTCGCCGCTGATCACCTTCACCCTCACGCCCTGCTGGCGGAAGTACATGAGCGTTTCCTCCGCATGCTCGCGAATGCAGTCCCGCAAAAGGCACAGGCCCAGCACACGCTCCACAGGCGGCGCATCGGTCTGGGTGACGCAGCCCTCCGCCTGGGCCAGCACCAGCACGCGGCTGCCCCGTGCGGCATAATCCTCCGCACAGGCCCGCAGCACTGGATCATATTGTTCGCCCAGCACAAAGGCGGGCGCACCGAGAATCAGCGTTTTTCCGTCGGCAAAGGAGGCGGCTGATTTCTTTCTCGCGGAAGAGAAGGGCAGCACCGCCACCGCCGTTTCATCCGAGGGCTGTACGCATTCCCGCAGCGCATCCAGGGTGCCTGTCTGTTCGTCAAAGGCGCCAAGGAAACGGGCCAGCTGCGCCCGGAAGGCCTCCTCCTCCATCTCAAAGGGGATCAGCCCGTCCGCCGCCATTTCGCCCGTGGTGATCGTGCCTGTCTTGTCCAGACACAATACGTCCGCCCGGGCCAGGGTTTCGATACCATAGAGCTCCTGCACCAGCGTGTTGCGCCGTCCCAGCTTGACCACGCCCACTGCCAGCGCAATGCTTACCAGCAGCAGCAGCCCCTCGGGGATCATGCCAATCATGGCCGCCACGGTGGAGGGCACCGCGTCCGTCAGCGGAGCATGCTGCAGATAGCGCTGCTTCAGGAACAAAAGTATTCCCAGCGGCACCAGCAGCATGCTGATCAGCCGGATCAGCCTGTTCAGGTCCGTCATCAGGGCGGATTTAGGCCGTTTGATGGCCCTGGCGGAGCGGGTCATCCGGGCGGCATAGCTGCTGTCGCCCACATGCACCAGCTGGGCCGTCAGCCTGCCCTCGGTGATGAAGCTGCCGGACAGCAGCCAGTCGCCGTCCTGCTTGCGCACAGCCTCGCTCTCGCCCGTCAGCAGGGATTCATCCGCCGCGCCGCCGCCGCTCACCGCAATCGCGTCTGCCAACACCTGATCGCCTGCGCGCAGGATCACCAGATCGTCCTGCACCAGCTCCTCCGGGCGGCAGATCATTTCCTGCCCGTCCCTGAGCACATGGGCCTCCGGCGCGTTGAGCACCTGCAGCTTGCGGATGGTATGCCTCGCCCGCAGCTCCTGCACAGTACCGATCAGCGTATTGGAAAAGACCACGCCCATGAACAGCATATTGCGGAAGCTGCCCACCAGCGCAAGGCATACCGCCAGCGCAATATTCAGCAGATTGAAGGGCGTGATCAGGTTGCTCAGCACAATCTGCCACACGCTCTTGCCCGGATCAGCCTTGACCCGGTTATCCAGCCCCTCGCCCCTGCGATCCTCCGCCTCCCGGGCAGTCAGCCCCGCCGGACGGGTATAGCGGAAATTCTCCGGCAGGGCGGATGGTATCTTCAGTGAATCGTCCATACTGCCTCCGGCGTTTACACGCCCAGAATGGGATACAGTTCCTCAATACGGCCCAGCACCTGCGCGTCGGGCGCCTTCGCCAGCACAGAGTCCTCCTGATGACCGCCGGAAATCAGAAAGCAGCGGCAGCCGATGGCCTGCGCCACCTCCGCATCATGATTTGTATCGCCCAGGAACACGGCCTCGCAGGGATTCACGCCGGAGCGGGCAAGGTAGTCCTGCGCCAGCTGAACCTTGCTGACCGCGTACACGTCGGACAGGCCCAGCACCTCGTCGAACATCCCCTCCAGCTCCGGGAAGGACTTCACCTGATCCCGCAGCTGATTGACCTGACTGGCGGAGATGATCACCTGACGGAACCCCGCCGCCTTGAAGCGGCGCAGGGTTTCCAGCACGCCCCGGGCAAGGGAAGCATCGGAGAAGTTCTCCACGTACTTCACATTCCATTCCTTGGCGATGACGACAAAATCCTCCGGAGTCACGCCCAGATCATAATAGTACTCCCGCACGGGGAAACGGAAAAGGCGGCGGTATTCCTCCGCAGAGGTGTCGCGGTAGCCGTGCTGGGCAAAGACCATGTTGTTCACCTTCACCACAAGATCCACGTCATCCACGATGGTGCCGTTCCAGTCCCAGAAAATCGTCATGGAGAAATCTCCTTTTCTACTTATTGATATATGCACCATGATACCGGATGCGCGCAGCAAAGTCAAGCGCCCCTCCTGCACGGAAAACTTGCGATGATTCGTTAAATGATGTATAATAGTTTTTCCCGGAGGTATGCATGATGATGAAGCGAATCCTGTCTCTTCTGATGATCGTTGCCCTTATGTGCTCTTCCGCGCCGGCGGAGGCTTCTTCCGCATCCGTATCGGAGGGTGGGCTGGAGCTGATGGGCAGCAGCGTACGGTATCCGCAGGTTACCGGCCTTGAGGATGAAACGCTCCAGCAGCAGGTGAATCAGTCCATCCAGCAGTCGCTGGGCGTGCCTGCCCTGCTCTCCCGCCTCGCCATGGTGATGAACGCGCCTGTTCCCCTGACCGCCTCCTATGAGGCGCAGATCACAGGCAATGTGTTCACCGCCGTGCTGTCCGCTTCCGGCCCTGTGCTGAACGACCGCACCACCCACGTCTGGTACGCCGCCAATGTGGATCTTGAGGACGGCAGCCTTATCACCCTTGCCGACCTGTTCGCAGACCCGGAGGCCGCGCTTGCCGCCATCAGCGACGAGCTGGACTTCACCATCGCGCCGGATCTGTCCGCTCATCTGCGCAACAGCGCGTTGACCCCCGTGCCGGAGGTCTTCAGCATTTCCGATACGGGACTGACGCTGTATTACCCCATCGATCAGCTCTCCACCCTGTCCGACCGGGCTGGGGCGGTGACCTTCCTGTGGACGGAGCTGCGGGATTATCTTGTGCTGGAGGAGGGCTCCGTCCTTGACCGCATCGGCGCAAAGGCCATGCTGGAGGGCAGTGCGGACGCCATCCGCACCGCCGCAGAGGCCGGGCGTCTTCCCGGTATTCCCGTCGCGCTGGGCTCCTCCATGCAGGAGGCCGTCGATACCTACCGCATGCTTACCGATCCCGACCTGTATCAGGACGGACGGATGTTTGCGCTGGAGGCTTCCGCCTTCCGTCAGGCATGGGTGCTGACCGACGCGCTGACCGAGGACTGGGATCACAGCGTGGTGAAGGGGCTGCGGACTGACCGCATCTGCCTGTACGGCCTGTATACCGGCATGAGCCGCAGCGAAGCACAGCTGATTCTGGGCGCGTCCGCCGCCTCCGTCCAGCTGGATCAGGAGGCCGCCGAAGGCTACCGGCTGAACCCCGGTGTCAGCGATTATTACAACTATACCGGCGCGCAGCTGCGCCTCCATTTTGACGGAGAGGAGAAGCTGCAGAGCCTGATGATTACGCAGAGCAACTGATTCTGCACGAACTATGGAGGAACCGCATGCCACAGAAAACCAAACCGAAAAAGCCCAAAAGGGCGCCTGCATACTCCGCCGACACCATGGCGCTGCATCTGGTGAGCGGACTGCTCCTGATCGCGCTGGGCGTGCTGCTCTTCCTTGCCGTGGCAGCCCGCATGTCCGGCAGCATCTTCAGCGGAATGCGGCAGCTCTGCTACGGTCTGGCCGGCGGACTGGCCTTTCTGCTGCCCGTGTTCCCCATCTGGGGCGGCATACTGGTCATCCTCTCCGCCTACCGCAAGACGCGCCTGCGCACGTTCCTGCTGGCGTTTGTGCTGTTTCTGCTGGCGCTGACGGTGATCAACCTGCTTTCCCGCATCGGTTCGAGCACCCTCATGGCCTACTACCACGAGAAGAACATCCGCCTTGGGCAGTCCCCGGTCGGCTTTGATACCTATCTTGCCCGCAGCTATGAGAGCAGCGTGGAATACTCCTCCTTCGGCGGCGTACTGGGCATGCTGCTGGCATGGCCCCTCTACCGGATGCTGGGCAGCGCGGGTCTGGCGGGCGCGCTGAGCATCATCGGCGCGCTGATCGTCTTCGTGCTCCTGATCCGTCTGGATATTCCCGGCCTGATCGCCCGCATCCAGGGCAAGGCCAGCGAGCATCAGCAGCGGAAGCAGCAGGAGCAGCAACAGCTCCAGCAGCAGGAGCTGATGTGGCAGAAGCGTCAGTCCGAGCTGGCCAATCAGGAGCCCGCGCCCGAACCCTACTATCAGGAGCCCGTTTATCAGGAGCAGCCCTATCAGCAGCCCGTATATGACGCGCCCCGCTACCAGCAGGCCCCGGCCCGCAAGCCGGTGGATGCTACCGGCCGCCAGCGGGCAGGCTTCCGACCTGTGAAGGAAGAATACGCCCAGCCAGAGGAAACGTACAGCCGCCAGAAGGCCGCCGAGCCCGCAGCGGAAGGCAAATCCCGCCTGAGCCGTATCTTCGGCCGCAAAAACACGCCGGAGCAGAATCAGCCCGAGCAGCCCGTCAGCAAGCCCCAGCGCAAGGGGATTTTCCAGCAGCAGGTTCCCGCCGAGGAGCCCTTCCAGGCCGAATATGTGCCGGAGGAGCAGGCTGTGTATGAAGAAAGCGTGCCGGAGGAGATTCCGCAGGCCGCGGAGATTCCCGCTCCGCCGGTGCGGACGACCGCCCGGCAAAGCGCCGCAGCGGACTGGCATGAGGACGAGCAGCCCCGCCGCAAGGCCTCCTGGCGCTCCGAGGGAGAGGAAGAGGCCGACTATCAGCCCCGCCGTCCCGCTGCCCGCAAGCAGCAGACTGCACCCATGAAGCCCGTCCGTCCCTCCCGTGACGAAATCCCGCCGTGGGAGGATATTCCCGAGGAGGAGGAAGTACCCGCCGCACCCGCAGTGCGCGCGCCCAGGCTCCAGCAGGAGCCGCCCAAGGATGCATGGAAGCCTGAGCTGAAGCTGCCGCCCCGCAAGAGCAATCCTCAGGGCGAGCAGGTGGAGATGGAGCTGCCCCCGCCCTACGTCTATCCCGGCATGGAGCTGCTGATGCTTCCCCCGGCGCAGGCTGGTATCAGCCCGGAGGAGGACGCCATGCGCTCCCAGCGGCTGGAGGAAACCCTGCAGTCCTTCCGCGTTCCCGCACAGGTGAAGCACGTCACCCACGGGCCCGCTATCAGCCGGTTTGAGCTGGAGCTGGCCCCGGGCATCAAGGTGACCAAGGTAACCGATCTGGGCAAGAATATCGCCATGAACATGGAGGTCAAGTCCGTGCGCATTGAGGCGCCCATCCCCGGCAAGGCGCTGGTGGGTGTGGAGGTACCCAACCGCAAGGTGTCCACCGTGACCCTGCGCGAGGTGCTGGAATCCAAGCCCATGCGCGAAGCCAAATCGCCTCTGGCCGTGGCGCTGGGCAAGGATATCGCCGGCACGCCCATCGTGTGCGATCTGGCCCGCATGCCCCATCTGCTGATCGCAGGCGCCACCGGCTCCGGTAAGTCGGTGTGCATCAACACCATGATCAACAGCCTCCTGTACCGCTGCTCCCCCCGTGAAGTCCGTCTGATTCTGGTGGATCCCAAGGTGGTCGAGCTGCAGTGCTACAACGGCATTCCCCATCTGCTGATTCCCGTGGTGTCCGATCCCCACAAAGCCTCCGGCGCGCTGGCCTGGGCTGTGGCGGAAATGATGGACCGCTACAAGAAATTCGAGCGCAAGGGCGTTCGCGCCATCGATGGCTACAACGCCAAGCTGGAGGACGGCGAGGAGTTCATGCCCCGCATCGTGATCATCATCGACGAGCTGGCTGACCTGATGATGACCTGCAAGCGCGAGGTAGAGGATCATATCTGCCGTCTGGCACAGCTGGCCCGCGCCGCCGGTATTCATCTGGTAGTGGCCACCCAGCGTCCCTCGGTGGACGTGATCACCGGCCTCATCAAGGCCAATATCCCCAGCCGCATCGCCTTCAAGGTATCCAGCTTTGTGGACAGCCGCACCATTCTGGACCGGCAGGGCGCGGAGCAGCTGCTGGGCTGGGGCGATATGCTCTACCTGCCCACCGGCGAGTTCACGCCCATCCGTATACAGGGCTGCTACATGAGCGACGACGAGGTCAACCGGGTGACGGAGTTCATCCGCGACAACTGCGAGGTGGAGTACGATCCCAACATTCTGGAGCAGCTGGAGCAGCTGGGCCGCGAGCCCGCCCTGCCCACTGCCGACGAAGCCGATCCCACCGACAACATCAACAGCGACGCATCCCTGCTGGCGCAGTGCATTGAAATGGCCGTGAACGACGGTCAGGTCTCCACCTCTCTCCTCCAGCGCAGGCTGAAGGTAGGCTACGCCCGCGCAGGCCGTCTGGTGGATGAGATGGAACGCCGGGGCATCGTCTCCGCCAAGGACGGCGCCAAGCCCCGCATGTGCCTGATCTCCCGCGAGGAGTTTGAGCAGATGCGCGAAAGCGGCGAGCTGGAGGATTAAAGCGAGCGTTTCGATCCAGACCAGACGCGGCGCCCTGACGGCCTGTCACAGCCTCCATCGCAGAAGGCATAGCGCGTACCGCGATGCATATCCCGCAATTCACAAAAATCTCCTGTGCAGTTTTTTCTCTGCACAGGAGATTTCTTATTGCTTTTTGAACCCAGGAATATTTACATTCTGCCGGACATTCCTTTTCTTGACCGCCTGTGATATAATGATTGCGCATGCACGGAGGATCTCATGGCCAGTATCATGGACTACATTCTGTGGCGGGGCGATCTGCCGCTGCGCGTATCTCCCCTGTCGCCTGCAGATATGCTGATTCTCTCCCAGCTCGCCTATACGGATCCGGGCCCGGAGGCTCGCAGCAGCGAGGGCGCTGTCCTTCGCGAGCTGCTTTTCCCCGCTTCCGCTCCGGGCACGCCGGCTGATTCATGGCTGGAGCTGGCCCGGTCTGCCGCCGCATCCCTGCGCTACGGCAGCATGCGCCTGCATGATTATGTAAACGTGGTGGATCCGGAGCGGGATATCCAGTTTTCCGCCGTCACAGCCAGTCTGCCTGACGGACGCAGCTGCGTCTGCTTTCGCGGCACCGACAATACGCTGGTGGGCTGGCGGGAGGATTTCACCATGGCCTTTGAAAGCCCCGTACCTGCACAGATGGAGGCGCTGACCTATCTGGAGCGCATCAGTTTGCGCACAGGCGGCGGAATTCTCCTCACCGGACACAGCAAAGGCGGCAATCTGGCCGTGTACGCCGCCGCCCGTGCATCCGCAGCCGCACAGGCACAGATCCAAAGCGTCTACACCTTTGACGGCCCCGGTGTGGACGATGAAACCTTTCTTTCCGACGGATACCGGCGCATCGGCAGCCGGATTCACTCCTTCATCCCCCAGTCCTCCGTCATCGGCCTGCTGCTGGCCTATCATCCGGATTACACCGTGGTGCGATCCGGCGCGGAGGGCTTCCGGCAGCATGACGCATTCACCTGGCAGCTGATCGGCCCCCGCTTTGAGGAGCTGAGCGAGGTGGAC
Source organism: Clostridia bacterium (assembly GCA_017471885.1). Classification (GTDB taxonomy): domain Bacteria; phylum Bacillota; class Clostridia; order Christensenellales; family Aristaeellaceae; genus UBA11524. The sequence continues at coordinate 9,042 of JAFURI010000095.1, forward strand.
GCCGGCAGCCGCCTGATCAACGAAACCGTACATGAATGGCTGCGTACCGTCTCCCCGCAGCAGCGGCGCACCTTTGTGAACACACTTTTCGACGTACTGGAGGCCTCCGGCGCTTCCACGCTCCGCGATCTGAAAGCGGACAGGGTTCGCAGCGCGCTGGGAATGATCGCCGCCGGCAGGGAGCTGGATGGTGAAACGCTGCGGATGATGGGCTATCTGGTGGGCAGCTTTCTTACCATCGGCATGGGCAATCTGTGGGACGCCATCCTGCACAAGCCCCGTCAGCTGCTCCAGACAGCCACCCACTATCTTGAATCCACACAGGAGGAATGAACCATGGAACAAGCATTGCAGCAGGAAATCCGCCTGACCCTTCGTCAGGCCGTGGACGCATTGGTGGAAGCCGGACAGATCGCCCCCGGCGGGCTAATTGTGCTGGGCTGCTCCACCAGCGAGGTGGCCGGCGCGCGCATCGGCAAGGGCAGCGTGCCTGAGCTTGGCGGCGTGATTGCCCGGGCCATGCTGGACGCCTGCAGCGCACACGGCGTGAACGCTGCCTTCCAGTGCTGCGAGCACCTGAACCGAGCAGTGGTCATGGAGCAGCAGGTACTGCGCGATCTGCGTCTGACGCAGGTGCGCGCCGTACCCCAGCCCAAGGCGGGCGGCAGCGTACCTTTCGCCGCATGGAAGCTGCTGGAGCAGCCTGCGCTGGCCGTGGCCGTACAGGCTGACGCAGCCATTGATATCGGCGATACGCTGGTGGGCATGCACATCCGCCCCGTGGCCGTACCGCTGCGCATTGATACCAACCGTATCGGCCATGCCAATCTGGTCATGGCCTACAGCCGCCTGCCTTACATCGGCGGCAACAGGGCCGTGTACGAATAAGCTGCAGTCAACACAGCAAGCAAAGGCTCCTGCTTTTCAGCAGGAGCCTTTGCGATTGCGGGCTTTTTTGATGATCTGAAGCACAGGACGAAGCCTGTGCTTTTTACATACGCGTTTATTCCTTCCACTGATAGACCCTGCGCCGTCCGGCTGCATCCACGGTGGATACGGCCAGCGGGCCGGGCAGCTCCGGCAGGAAGCTCATCAGCGGCAGATCCGGATTCTTCGCCGAGCGCTGGAAATGCTGCAGCGCTACCATGCCATTCTCCGTCATGTAGCCTGCCGCCCAGCTCTCCATCCTGTCGAAGATCTGCTCCGCCTCAGGGAACGCCTTGTGCCGGGCCCTGAAGTCCGTCAGCAGCAGCACGCCGTCCTCCCACGTCGCCTCCACCGCCGCCGCCTGATCCACAGGCGGGCATAGCAGCGTCACGTTCTCCTGCTTCAGGCGGCTGCGAGCCACCAACAGCGCCTCCGCACTCTTGTCCACGCCGATAAACCGGCATCCCAGATTCTGCGCCGCCAGCAGCGTGGTACCGCTTCCGCAGCACAGATCACACACCAGATCGCCCTCCTGCACCAGCGGACGCAGCAGACGGTCCAGCAGCTTCAGCGGCTTCTGGGTAGCGTAGCCGGTACGCTCCGGATCCCGCTGCTGCAGATGGCTGATATCCGTCCATACGTCGCCGGGATAGGTGGGCGCATCCTCGTAGTACCGGTAGGTCTTGCCGCCGGATTTGATGGAGCGGTAGCTGCGGCCCTCTTCATCCACGCCCCGGCGCATATGATTTTTCCTTACGCCGGTACGCGGCAGGGGCACACGGGTGATATCAAAGCAATACTTCGCCGACCGGGCGTAGAGAAGGATCACATCATGCTTGCGGCTGAAGTGCTTCTTTGCCCGTCCGCCGCTCTCATATGACCAGATAATCTCGTTAACGAAGCGGCGCTCGCCGAATACCTCGTCGCAGATCAGCCGCGCATAGGCCGCCATCCGCCAGTCCAGATGCAGGCACAATACGCCTGTGGATTTCAGCAGCCTGTGGGCCTGCTCCACCAGTCCCCGGAGCATGGCGAGATACGCGTCCCGGCTGCGGAATTTGTCCTCATAGGCCGGATAGACCGGCGCCGGCGAGCCGGTTCGCCATCCCTTGGCGCCGAAGCGGCGGCGGCGGGTGAACTTCCCGCCCGTCATGAAGGGCGGATCCAGATAGACGCACTGCACCTTGCCCTTATACTGCTTCAGCTCCTCCAGCGCGGCGGAGCCGTCCCCGCACAGCAGCAGGCTTTCTCCTGCCCCTGTCACTTCACGGTGTACCTTCACCTGCTCAAACACGGCTTCCACCTCCGAATTGCCTGCGCAGCGCGCGCAGCTCGTCCTGCTGGGCGGTCAGCTTCACAAGGAAAGCGCGGTGCCCCTCATCCTCCGCCAGTATGCGTCCGGCCTCGCGGACAGCATCGGTAAACGCCTGACTCATGGCTGCCCGGCCCTGCCTTGCCAGCGGACACACCGCCCGCGCCCGCAGATCCACCGCTACCTTCACCCCGTCCTCCCGGATCACCGGCAGCAGCGGGAACACGCGGCAGGACAGCGGCCTGTCGCACCGCTCGCACCGGCCGGAGCAGATCAGCAGCTTGCCCAGCTCCGCATCCTTCACGGTATAGCCGGGCAGCTCGCTGTAGTACGCATCCTCTCCGGGAAACAGCAGCATACCCGTCTCGTCGCCCTCCATGGACTGGCAGCAGGCATGGGCGCAGGTGAGGCCGCAGTCGCTGTGCAGCGGCGTTACATTCTCCAGCAGGTCTCTTGCCTTCTTCAGTTGCTCATTCATTTTGCGGCCTCCTTTTCATTCATTGTACACCATATTTCGCTTCAGGTAAAGGGCCGGAACAAATGGTTATTCTTGACTAACCGCCGGGGGCTGTGTTATCGTCCCAGCTGTAAGGGAGTAGTCGGCGCGGAAACGCGGGATAAAGTCAACATAATGGGTTCAGCCCTGGCTTTGTACATTGCGACGAGACTTATCTGGTTTGTTTTCCATTCTTTTTTGCGTGGGAAGCGGCGGATAAGCCTCGTTTTTTCGTCCTTCCCCATCCACTGGAGGTAATTGATCATGGGTATGATGGAGCTGTTTCTCATTGCTGTCGGCCTGAGCATGGACGCTTTCGCCGTCGCAGTCTGCAAGGGTCTTTCCGTGCGCCGGGCCACGCCGAAGCATTCGCTGACGGTGGGCGCTTACTTCGGCGGATTTCAGGCGCTGATGCCGCTGATCGGCTTCCTGCTGGGCGTGCGGTTTGAATCCTACATCGTCAGCGTGGATCACTGGATCGCTTTCGTGCTGCTGGGCCTGATCGGCGGCAACATGATCCGCGAGTCCTTCTCCGGCGATGCGGATGAGATGAGCGACGCCTTCGACTTCAGAACCATGCTGCCCCTGGCCGTGGCTACCAGCATTGACGCGCTGGCTATGGGCGTCACCTTCGCCTTCCTGCGGGTCAACATCGTGCCCGCAGTGCTGTTCATCGGCGTGATCACCTTTGTCCTGTCCGCCATCGGCCTGAAGGTAGGCAACGTGTTCGGCGCCAAGTACAAGGCCCGTGCCGAGCTGTTCGGCGGCGTGGTGCTGGTGCTGATGGGGCTGAAGATCCTGCTGGATCATCTGGGTATTCTGTAAGGCATGAGAAAGGCCCCGCGATCAGAAGATCGCGGGGCCTTTTCATGTTCAGTTTACTTCAGCTGGCTCTGGGTCGCCTTCCAGCCGGCGTCGATAGCCTTCTGGTGGCTGGTAGCGTAGGGGCCGATGGCCGCCACCTGCGCATCCGTGCGGGGGAAGTGCAGACAGCCATGACCGGCGAAGTTGTTGTCCGTAATATGCTGTACGCCGTGGGGCGTGGAGTGGGTGGACGCCATATATACGCTGCCGTCGCCGAAGAGTACCCATACAGCGCGGGGAGTCCAGGTGGTGCCGCCCAGAGACTGGTTCATCCTCGCGGTGTCGGCAGCGGTCAGGGGCTCAACCTCCGCATGCTTGCCGAAGGAGAACATATGCACCTGCCAGGAAATGCCGGTGGAGAAATCATAGATGGTGGCGTACTGATACTGCCGGGCCTGTTCGCGCACATAGGAATACCAGTACTTGTACTGCACGTTGGCGGGCTTCAGGTTAGCCATGGGGTTGATCACGGCAGAGCCGCCGTTGTCCGTACCCGTAGAGGTGCCTGCGCTGCTGCCGGAGGACGCCGCGTTGATGCTGTCCAGCGCCTCGAGGGTGTTCTTGCCGGCCACGCCGTCCACAAACAGGCCGTTGGCCTTCTGGAAGGCCTTGAGCGCGCGGTAGGTCTGCAGACCGAACTTGCCGTCCGCATCGCCGGAGAGATAGCCCAGGGAGATCAGCCGCTGCTGGAGCAGCTTCACTGCCGCGCTGGCGTCACCCTTGCGCAGGGTATCGCTGTCTGCCAGAGAGGAGGAAGCCGTATCGGTTCCCTTGGCCAGAGAGGAGTAGAGCAGCGACAGGGTCTTGCTGCCGGCCACGCCGTCCCGCACCAGACCGTTGTTCTTCTGGAAAGCGTAGACCGCTTCGGCCGTATCGGATCCGTACCTGCCGTCCGCCTCGCCGGTGAGATAGCCCAGCGCAACCAGCCGCTGCTGCATGCTGGTGACGGCGTCGCCCGTCATGCCCTTGCGCAGGGTGGTGAAGCTCTGCACCGAGCCGCCGGCGATGGCTCCGCCGTAGGTCAGAGCAGATTCGCTGTACAGCTTCAGCTGGGTTTCGTAGCCCGCCGCACCGTCCGCCTTCAGGCCGTTCTTCTTCTGGAAGGCCTTGATGGCAGCCACGTCGGCAGCCTTGCACTCGCCGTCCGCAGCGGAGGTATAGTAGCCCAGCTCGGTCAGGCGCTTCTGCAGCCGTACCACATGATCGCCCTTGGAGCCCAGGCGTACGGTGACCACATTATCCTTGGTGATGGGCGCATAGGTGGGAGCGGGCGTGGGCAGCGGCTGCGCCGTCACCACGGGGGTGGGAGTCGCGTTCACAGCCAGCGCGCGGTAGGTGAACAGCACGTCATAGGTGGCCTGACCGGCTACGCCGTCTGCTTCCAGGCCATGCCGCTTCTGGAAGGTCTCCAGCGCAGCCACAGAGCCGGAGCCGAACTTGCCGTCCACCTTGCCGGTGTAGTAGCCCAGATCCTTCAGGCGCTGCTGCACCATGCGGGCGTCCGCGCCGGAATCACCCCTGCGCACGGTATCGGAGGGCGCCTGATAGGTTGGCACCGCCGTGGGCGTAGGCGTGGGCTTGGGGGTAGGCGTGGCGGAGGAGGTCAGCGCGGAACCGCCGAACAGCTTCTTCTGGGTCTCGTCGCCGCAGATGCCGTCCGCCGTGAGGCCGTTCTTCTTCTGGAAGGTCTTGACCGCCGCGCGGGTAGTCTTGTCATAGGTTCCATTGACGTCGCCGGCATAATAGCCCAGCTCGGTCAGGCGGGTCTGCACCTTCTTGACCAGCGCGCCCTTGTCGTTGAGCTTGATGGAAATGCCGTCCACAGGGGCCAGCGTCTTCACGTCGGTCTTGGCGCCCTTCACATTCTTCGGCTTGCCGCTGTAGATGAAGGCCTGCAGGTTGGCGTCCACCACGCCGGTATCAGGATAGCTGTTCTTCTGCTGGAAGGCCACCACCGCGTCGTGGGTACCCGCGCCGAACACGCCGTCAGCCGTGCCGGAGAGGAAGCCCAGCTCCACCAGCGCCTCCTGCAGGGAAACCACGTCGTCACCGGTGCAGCCCCTGGTCAGCACACGATAGGAAGATGCGCTCTCCACGGGGGAAGGCGTGATCACCACCGGGGTAGCGGTGGGCGCAGCCGTGGCCTTCACAATGGTCTTGACCACGATATAATCCGTCTTCACATAGCCTTCCTGACCCTTATAGGTCACCTTGGCGAAGGTGCCGGAGATCTTCTCCACCGTGATGGTCGCGCCCTGGGGGATGGTATCCAGCTTGGTGGAACTGGTGGACTGCTTTGCACGCAGATTCACGCTGCTGGTGGTCACCGTATCATAGGGATAGCCGGTGGCGGTGGCCTGCTGGGCGGGCGCGGGAGTGGCGATGGCGTCGGCGGTATCGCGGACGTAGGTCTTCATCACATAACCGGTGCGTCCGTCATACTTCACCTTGTAATAATTGCCCTTGGCGCCTACTACGGTAACGGTATCCCCCTCGGGGATCCGATCCACCAGCGCCGCGGCAGAGGATGCGCTGCGGCGCATATTCACCTTCGCCGTCACAGTGGTGGTGAAGGGATAGCTTGCCGCAAGGGCCGAAGCGCACAGGCACACAAGCAGCGCCGTCAGCGCCGCCAGCCACACGCGCTTTTTCATAACCAGACTCTTTGCCTTACCCATTGTGTCATCCTCCGTCTATGGTTTCGAACCGGACCGCGCCGGGATCTTATCCTCATTCATGGCATAATCTGCACAGGTTACCATGATTTATTTTAAGCCCTCCGGCAAGCTGTGTCAACCAGGAATTTCACATTTTTGTAACAGAAATTCAAAAAACCTTACATTTTGCAACGATTCAGACATTCTTCCAGCTGCGGAGAAAAAAAGTCGGCGCTGCGCGCATGCTTTTTTGCCGGATTTCTGGTAAAATCATGGTGTAGATCATCTGCCACCAGAGTGTCCTTCAGCCCGGCAGCGCGACGGCAGCCGCCCTGTCCGACACCTTTGCCTGAACACCTCTGTGCATCACCGGCCCGCCGCTTCTGCCGTAACGCAGCAGGGTCAAAGGAGGTGTTAGTTGTGAAGCGTATCAAGGCTGCTTGCATCTTCCAAACGCTGATCTTCTCCCAGAAGCCTGAAATGGGCTATGACCGCCAGCAGGCGCTGGGGCTGAATCAGGCTGAGTTAGAGCACTACAAGGCCTCGCTGGTGCGCGGTCGCACCCGCCATCAGATCGACAGCGTGGATGAAACGGAGGACGGCTCCGTCGTCGTCCGCGTAAGGAAGCAGTACAACGACCGGGCCGACGTGGCCGAATACTTTGCCTGATTCAGGAGGCCTTTATGTCCGCAACCGACAGCATCCGGCTCCGGATCGAGCAGCTGTACAAGACCAACCCCCACGTCCACTTGAACGTTTCCCTTTCCCATCCTAAGCTGACGCTGGTAAACGTACCCGCGGTGATTCTGGGCGTGTATCCTCACATCTTCCGGATTGAAGAATGCAGCGACGGCATGCCCAAATGCCACACCCTGCAGTACTCTGACGTGGTGACCAAAAGGATCGAAATTCTGGAGCTATGACAAAAACGCAGCGCCCTCCGATAAGAAGGCGCTGCGCTGTGCATCAAAAAAGCGCTGCAGCCGCTTTTTTGAGAAGAGAGAATACTCCGCTTCTGCGGAAGCGGGCATTTTTCACTGTCAGCCAAGGCTGACGGCCGTGAAAATGTAAGGAATGGTTCCGGCCTGAGCCGGAACCTCCCCGCCCGACCGGCAAAGCCGGTCGATACGATTTCAGTCTGCCGACAGCCGGGAGACAAATCAACGCAGCGCCCTCCGATAAGAAGGCGCTGCGTTCTTTTATTCTTCTTTATGCAGGTTTTTGAAATCCCCCAGCTCGCCGCTTTGCCAGTGCTTGCGGCACAGGGACACGTACTGACTGGAGCCGCCCAGCAGGATCTGATCACCGTGCTTGATCACCTTGCCGTCCACCACGCGGGCGTTGTAGGTAGCCTTGCGGCCGCACCAGCAGATGGTCTTGATCTCCTCGATGGTGTCCGCCCAGGCCATCAGCCACTTGCTGCCCTCGAAGAAATTACCCTGAAAATCCGCGCGCAGTCCGTAGGCGATGACCGGTACGTTCAGATCATCCACGATGTGCACCAGCGTCTCCACCTGCTCTTTGGTCAAGAACTGGGCTTCGTCCACAATCACGCAGTCGTACCGGCTTACGTCGATATCCGGCACCTCTTCCATGAAGACGCACTCGGTGGACAGTCCGCAGCGGGAGAGTACCGTGCGCTCGCCGTCGCGGTTATCCAGCTGGGGCTTCACCATCAGCACCTTCTGGCCGCGCTCCCTGTAGTTGTACTGCACCATGATGGCGTTGGCTGTCTTGCTGGAACCCATTGCGCCGTAGCGGTAGTAGAGCTTGGCCATGCTGCTGGTCTCCTTTGATGCTTTTTTACAGGGGGAGGCTGGGATACACCATGGTCACGCCCAGGCTCTTTGCGCCGAAGGCCGCGCACAACCGGTGCATGGGAATGCTGCGGGTCATGATGCGGCAGTTGACGCTTTCCACGCCCTCCGCAGCCATGATGGCCATGCAGCGGTGCAGCAGCGCCTTGCCCATGCCCTGCCTGCGGGATCCGGGGACGATATACATCACCACCAGCTCACACTGGCTGCCCTCGCCCGCCAGCACAATCTCGCCGATGAGATCGTTGTTGCGGTACAGACCCAGCGCAAGGAAGTGGGGAAGCCGCTGCAGATTCAGCAGATAGTTCTCATCCATGAACCTGACGTCGTGCTGCTGCAGGCGGCTGAGGAAGGCATAGCGCTCCTCGGGCGTGTTCAGCGGAACAGGCGCCACCGCGCAGCTCATGGGAATCCGCCCGTCGCCCTGGGGGATGGGCAGCTCCAGCACCTCCTCGGTGTCCGTGCAGGCAAAGCCGCTGTGCAGGTAGAACTCCTTCGTCCGCTCATCCGCCGGGTTCACATCCGTGTACACCCGCGCCCCCACGTTGGGATTGGCGTCCCGCAGCTGACGGGCCCGGGCCACCAGCGCGCCGAAAAGGATATACCGCGCCGAGGGCTGGCAGTCCAGTTTGAAGTACAGATTGATGGGGCAGTCCGGATAAAGATGGGGCTGATACTGATACACAATATAGCCCAGACCCATCTCCGTGCCCATATCGTCCAGAGCGATGAACACGTCCTCCATGGGAAGGCCGTTGTACATCCCCTGCGGATGCGTAACCTGCATGATTCTGTTCCTTTCAGTCATCAAGAGTGCTTGTTTCGTCATTCATCGGCAAAAACGCCGACGGCCATTGTATCATGCCTGCACGACGGGCGCAAGCGTTTTTTTCGTCAGGCCTTCTTTTCCTTCAGGATAGATACGCCCATCACAGCCAGCACGGCGGCCATCACCGCATACAGCAGGCGGTTGTCGATGGGGCTCTTATCCAGCGCAAACTCAATCAGAATGACCACCACGATCCCCACTGCAAACAGCACGGTACGGATGACATTCCAGCCGCGCCAGCCCTGCTTCTTCACGCAGCGGAACAGGCTCACGCCCATCACGCCGCCCAGCACCAGCGCGCCGGCCAGCATGTTGAACTTCACAAAGCCGAAGCGAATGAACTCGTCCGCGCGCATGCTCTCCAGCATGATCTGGCACAGGCTGATCAGCGCAAGGAACACCTCCGCCGTACGGCCGGCGCGGCCGCCGCGCAGGACCTTCAGGCACACAATCAGCACGACCAGCGCCGCCACAGCCTCGTAGAAGAACACCGGCAGCTGCCAGTCCTCATACACGCTGGGCACGGCGAAGGGGAACATCTGCAGCGCTTCATTCTCCACATAATGGCCCAGACCCTGACTGGTGAAGCACTCGCCCAGACGGCCGAAAGCGATGGCCAGCGCCGCGCCGGGAGCAGCGAGATCCATCAGCTCCAGCGGGCAGATTTTTGCCGCACGGCCGTAGATCACCACGCCCAGCAGGCCGCCAAGGATCGCGCCGAACATGTTGTAGCCGCCCTCCCAGGGCTTGAGCAGAAACTCCGGGCCGCCCAGATCCACCAGGATGAACTCAATCATGGTCAGGCTGTACATCAGCCGTCCGCCCAGGAACGCGCCCAGCACTGCGCTGATGCACATGTTGAGGCTCCTGTCAGCGCCCGGCTTTTTCCGGCCCAGCAGCACGGTCAGCGCCACAGCCAGCGCCGCGCCCAGCATCAGGCACAGGGCGTAGGCCGTTACGGTAAAGGGGCCGATATGCCCCAGAATCACAATCTCTCGCATGGTATGCTATCCTTTTCCCTTACTTGTTGGGCACAGCGGTGACGAAATAGAGAATGTCGCCGATCTTGCGCTTCTTGCCGGTGGACAGGGAGTTGATCTTCTTGTCGTTGAGCACCACGGTGGAGGAGGAGCCGCCGTCCAGATTGAAGGCCTGCTTCACGCCCAGATCCGCGCACAGCTGGGCAAAGTTCGCCATGGTCAGGCCCTTGGAGCCCTTGTTTTCCGGACCCTCGGTAGCGATGATCAGGTAGCTCAGCTCGTCCATCTGGCAGATAGCCAGACGCTGGGTCTTCTTGTGGGGGGTGCACTCCTTGAGGATGCCGGGGCCCTTGGCCTCAAAATCAGTCTGCTGCACGCCGTCGATCACCAGCGCAGGGCCGAACACCAGCAGCTGCACGGCGTTGCCCTCAAAGGATTCCACCGCCTCCTGCGTGTTGGTGGTCATGATGGTGAAATCGCCCTTGTCGTCGATGATCAGGGTATGGTACAGGTCGGTATAATTCTGGCGCAGCACCTCGCCGTTGCGGATGATGTAGCCCTCCTTGCGATGCACGAAGTAGTCGCCGTTGATGGCCACAATGCCGCCCTCGCGCTTGGAAATGTTCATGGCGTAGGCGGTGGACTTGGAGGGATACTTCTTGTAGGAGGCCGTGCGCAGCTGGGACGCATCCGCCACCTGCACCCAGGTCAGCTGGATGGTGGTGTCGTAGGCGCGCATATACTCCACCCGCACGGAAACAGAGGGATCCAGATAGCCGCCCTCGTCAGGCAGATAGGCGTCGGAATCGGGCTTGTAGGGAGCTGCGGACAGATAGTCGATGGGCTCGACCTCCGTCGCCTCCAGCGTGACGGGAGAATAAACGGGGATCTCCGTGGAGATCTCCTCGCCGATGGCCAGCGGGGTGGCAGAGGGCACCAGCACCACCATCAGCGCCAGCAGAGCGGTTACCACAAGGATACGGATCAGGGTCTTGCCCATGAGGCAGGCCTCCTTACAGCATAGCGTTATAGCGACAATACGTCATTTTTCATTATACCGCCTTTTACAGCCGTTGTCAAAGCCGCAGGCAGCCTCCGGACAATATATTTGCGCCTTGCGCGGAGTTGTTCAAAGAAAATTTGCAATTAAGGGCCGCTCCGCCCCGTCCTGCGCGTTGCAATCCGCCTTAAATTGTGATATGGTTTTCTTCGAACTATATGAACCAATCGGGAGCGTGATTGATTTGTTGAAGCAGCGACTGCGGGATTTTCATCCCGGGCTCACTGCCGTGCTGACCGGAATCCTGTGGCTGGCGGTCTTCCCGCTGTGGCAGGACGGCAGCTTCTCCCGCATCACCCGCGCCAAACTGAACGGCATGCACACGCTGGCATGGATCACCATCGCCGTGACGCTTATCACCCTGGGGATTGTGATATTCTCCCGCCGGACAAGGGAGCACCTGCATCTGCATCCCGTGCAGGCGCTGGCGGCAGGATATTTCCTGTGGATCGCGCTGTCTGCATGGCAGGGCTCCTGGGCCGCTCAGCTGAACGGCAGCGGGCAGCCGGCAGTATGGATGGGCGCAGGCAGACACGAAGGGCTGCAGACGCAGCTTTTCTATGCCGCCATCTTTCTATGCATGAGCCTGTGGCGGCCCCGGCTGAAGATGATCGTCCGCCTGTGCGGCGTGACGCTAATGGTCTTCTTCGCGATCACGGTGATGCAGTACGCCGGACAGAATCCCCTGAACCTCTTTCCCGCCGGACTCAGCACCCGTACCAATTATGAGTTCCAGGGCACCATCGGCAATATCGATATGGTCAGCGGCTACCTTTGCCTGTGCGTGCCGCTGCTGCTGGGAAGCTATGTGCTGGAGGAGAAGCCCTCCGCGCTGCTGCTGGTATCGGGCGCGTGCGGCATGCTGCTGCAGATGATGATCGAAGTGCAGAGCGGCCTGATTGCCCTTGCCGCCGGGCTGGCGCTGCTGGCAATCCTGCTGCTGCGCCGTCCTCATCTGCGCTGGCGGATCATGCTCGTCTTCGCCGCAGCGCTCCTGTGCGCCGCTGTCCGCAGCCTGCTGGGCTTCCCGTGGCTTGAGAAAACGGCGGACGTGGTTTTCCCCTATCAGCCCTCGCTAATGAAGCTGCTGCTGATCGCCACTGCCGTTGCCGCTGTTTATCTGGCGATGCGGCTGCGCAGGAATCCGGGCCGGGAAGCGTCCCGCCGGATGACGGCGATCATCGCCCTCAGCGCTGCGCTGGCGCTCCTTCTGGCGCTGCTCCTCCTTCCCCTGCCCGAGGGCAGCGGCATCTGGGAGATTCAGCAGGCGCTGCGGGGCAAGCCCCGGATCAGCTTCGGCTCCTACCGGCTGGGCGTGTGGCAGTATACGCTGGACATTGTCCGTCAGCACCCGCTGTTCGGCGGCGGTCCGGATACCTTCCTCTACGCCATGAAGCAATACCTGACGCAAAACATGCTTCATCTGCCGGAAACCTTCGATAACCCCCACAACGAGTATCTGGCCATCCTGTGCAACAACGGCCTGCCCGCGCTGCTGATCTACCTGTGCATGCTGGGCACGCTGCTTGTGTGCGGCCTGCGCGCAGGCCGCAGCGAAAACCTGATTCTGTCCGGCGCGGTGCTGACGTTCATGCTGCAGGGCTTCTTCAGCTTCTCCATCTGTCTGGTTACCCCCATGTTCTGGGCCGTGTGCGGCATGGCCTGTGCATGGTGCGGCAAGGACAGGGCACCCGCTGCCGGAAACAACGCTATCAATCAAAGGAGAGAACGATAACATGGTACCCAATATGATTCTGCGCGCCAGAGCCCGCGCCGCTCTCAAGCCCCTGATGCCCGTGGTGATTCTCTGCGCCCTGATCGCCAATCTGCCCTCGCTGGCCGCCCAGACCGTGGGCCTGCTCACCGGCGCCGATCCCATGTCCTACCTGCTCGGCTCCGCGCCCACCGATGCGGAGCTGATGGCCCTCCTCTCCAGCAACGAAGCTATTTTCGCCGCCTTCGAGGGCTATATGAATCCCAGCCGCATAGCCTCCCTTGCGCTGTACGGCCTGTCCTTCCTCGTCTCCCCCGTGCTGATGCTGGGTCTGAACCACAGCATTCTGCTGCTGCTGCGCAATCAGGAAATCACCGTCGGCTCCGTATTCGGCCGGATGGGCGCGCTCCTCAAGAGCATTGCGCTGAACATCGTTACCCTGATCAAGATCCTTCTGTGGAGCATCCCCGGCGGCGCCGTGATGGTATTGGGCGGCGTGATCGCCATCCTGACCCAGCAGACCTGGCTGCTGGCGCTGTACTTCGTCGGTCTGGTGCTGATGATGGTGCAGATGATCCGCGCCATGCTGCACTACGCCATGTCCACCGTCTTCCTGGCGGACGATCCCACGATGGGCGTCTTCGCTTCGCTGAAGAAGAGCATCCGCATGATGCGTACCCGCAAGATGGCGCTGCTGTCCCTGACGCTGTCCGTCTATGTGTGGATGATCGCCGTTTCCCTGCTGGAGGGTCTTGTGGCCGGTCTGTTCGGCCAGGTGATTGCCTCCACCGTATACATGGCCCTGCAGCTGATCATCAGCGTGTATATGAACGCCTGCCACTGCGCGTTTTACGAGTTCTACCGTCAGGCAGAGCCGCAGGAGGCCTGATTCCATCTGTCCGGAAGGGAGGATGCAGCATGATGCATCCTCCCTTTTTTCATGCAGGATTTCCCCGGGAAATTCCGTTTCATTTCCGTCGGAATCATTTTCCCCAGGCGGATCTTGCAGGATTTTATCGTCAATATTGCATTTTATTCGTTTTTCGCTTGATTTCCACGCCGGATACGGCTATAATGGGAATCGTTCACACCATATGCTGATCCGTCCGGCTTCCCGGTCAGGCTACAATAGCAGAATACAGGAGGTTGCCTTTATGCAGCTGAACATCTCTCACCGCGCCCAGAATATCGCCCCCTCCCCCACCCTCGCCATCGACGCCCGCGCCAAGGAAATGAAGGCCGCCGGACTGGACGTGGTGGGCTTCGGCGCAGGCGAGCCCGACTTTCCCACCCCCGCCCATATCTGCGACGCCGCCAAAGAGGCCCTCGACAAGGGCATGACCCGCTATACCCCCGCAGCCGGTACCAAGGAACTGCGCAAGGTCATCTGTGAAAAGCTCCGCAAGGACAACGACATGACCTACATCTACGGCGACATCCTTGTATCCAATGGCGCAAAGCATAGTCTGTACACCATCTTCCAGGCCATTCTGGATCCCGGCGACGAGGTGCTGATCCCCACGCCCTGCTGGGTTTCCTATCCCGAGATGGTGCGCATGGCCGGCGGCGTGCCGGTGTTCATCCCTTCGGATGAAAGCACCAACTTCATCCCCACCAGCAAGGATATCGCCAGCCGCGTCACCCGCCGCACCAAGGCGATCATCATCACCAGCCCCTCCAACCCCACCGGCAGCGTATGGAGCCGCGAGCAGCTGCAGTTTGTGGCAGATCTGGCCGTGAGCCATCCCTTCTATGTGGTGAGCGACGAGATCTATGAGAAGCTGATCTTCGACGGACAGAAGCACCTGTCCATCGCCCAGCTGGGCGAGTCCATCAAGGCCCAGACCTTCATGGTCAACGGCCTGTCGAAGGCCTATGCCATGACCGGATGGCGCATCGGCTATGTGGCCGGCCCCCGTCACGAGATTTCCGCCATGGCCAACTTCCAGTCTCAGGCGACCTCCAACCCCAACTCCATCGCCCAGTACGCCGCCATGGCCGCGCTGGAGGGGGATCAGAGCTGCGTGGACGAGATGGTTGCTGAATTTGAAAAGCGCCGCGACGTGATGGTGGAGCGCATCAACTCCATCCCCGGCATTTCCTGCCTCAAGCCCCAGGGCGCTTTCTATATCATGATGAACATCAAGCAGCTGATGGGCCGCAGCTATCACGGCCGCGTGCTGGAATCCTCTCTGGACTTTGCCGAGCTGCTGCTGGCTGAGCAGCAGGTGGCCGTGGTGCCCGGCGTGGCCTTTGAGGCCGAGGGCTACTGCCGCCTGAGCTACGCCACCTCCATGGAGCAGATCAACAAGGGTCTGGACCGTATCGAAGCCTTTGTGAAGTCTCTGGAATAAACCTTCCATTCTGATTATGAAGGGAGGAGCGCATATGCTCCAGTATGACAAGAAGCAGAATCTGCTGATCCAGTCCAAGTACCGTTATCAGCTTCAGGACGTGGATGAGCCCAACCTGTACCGCGAAATTTACGACTACAAGTCCATCCCGAAGGTCGCCTTCAACATGCGCCATGTGCCCGAGGAGATGCCTGACGAGATCTGGATGACCGACACCACCTTCCGTGACGGCCAGCAGTCCGTCAGCCCCTTCACGGTGGAGCAGATCGTCCATCTGTTCAAGCTGATGAGCCGTCTGGGCGGCCCCAAGGGCCTGGTGCGCCAGAGCGAGTTCTTCCTTTATACCGACAAGGACAGGGAGGCCGTGCGCGCCTGTCAGGACCTGGGACTGGAGTTCCCCGAAATCACCACCTGGATCCGCGC
>JAFURI010000096.1 GCA_017471885.1 Clostridia bacterium
ATCTCGTCCAGGACGGACACCAGAGCGGAAACGGGGGAAACCAGGCAGCCGACCAGAGTGGCCAGCAGCTCCTCGCGGCTGGGCATAGCAGCCAGATTCTTCACGCCGGCGACGTCCAGCACCTCGGTGCCCATCAGACCGCCCTTGATCTCCAGAGAGTTCAGCTTGTTCTTTTCGATGAAGCTGTTGATGATCTTGGGAGCGTTGGTCACGTCCTTGCTGCCGAACACGAAAGCGTTGGGGCCTTCCAGCAGATTCTCCAGACCGGTGATATTCAGCTCCTGCAGAGCGCGCAGCACCAGACGGTTCTTCAGCACGCAGTACTGCACACCAGCCTCACGGGCCTCCTTGCGCAGAGCGGTAGCCTGTTCCACGGTCAGACCGTTGTAGGAAACCACCACCATGGACTCAGCGTTCTTCAGCTTTTCCACGATGTCAGCAACTACTTGTTCCTTAATCTCGCGATTCTTGCTCATTTCTTCTTGCACCTCCTTTAAGGTTTGGAGTAAAAGAAAACCCTCGCGCAGGCGCAAGGGATGAGCAAAAGCTATATCCATCACACCTCGGCAGGCGGAGCATGCTCCTTTACATCCTTGCGGATACCGGCTGTCTACGGCACAGGTTTCTTCAAAACCAGATGAAATTATAGCATGCCTCCGCTGATATGTCAACACTTTGCCTGCAATTTTCTCCAGCTTTTTTCACATTCCGGATATGTCTGTGACGCTTGTAAAAATGCAACGCAAACGATTGACTTTGTAACACTTTTGTAATACATTAGCCTCTGCGATCGCTGAAAGGAGACTTTTACCCATGATGAAAGCAGGAATCCGGCGCATGGCTGCGCTGGGGGTGACGCTGGCCGTCATGCTGACGGCCTCTCATCCGGCATTGGCTGCCGAAGGAAGGGTGAATACCGACAGCCTTGTGCTGCGCAAATCGGCCTCTGCATCCAGCCGCGCCCTTCAGACGCTCGGACGGGGCGACAAGCTGGACGTCAGGAGCGAAAGCGACGGCTGGTACCGGGTACGCTATGGCAAATACACAGGCTATGTGATGAAGAAGTATGTGAAGGTGACCGGAAGCGTGGAGAAGGAAAGCAGCACGGAGGCGGCCTCTGTCCGGACGCTGCGCCGTGGATCCGCAGGAAGCGCGGTCAGGACGCTTCAGCGCAGGCTGAAGGAACTGGGATACTACGACGGCAGCATCGACGGTGATTTCGGCAGCGAAACCCTCGGGGCGGTCAGGGCGTTCCAGCGAAGCAACGGCCTGAGCGTGGACGGCGCGGCGGGAGTGAAGACCCTCGCAGCCCTCGACAGCCCGTCCGCGGTGCCTGCGGAGAAGGAGCCGGTCACGGAAAAGCTGCAATGGTTCGGAAGCGAAGGAACCATTCCGAAGGGCGCCGTCTTTACGGTGAAGGACTGCGCCACAGGCAAAACCTTTCAGGCAAAACGCTGGAGCGGCGCCAATCATCTGGATGCGGAGCCGCTGACGGATGAGGATGCGGCGGTGATGAAGGACGTATACGGCGGCGCGTGGTCGTGGCGGCGCAGGGCGATTCTTGTGCGCTACGGCGGGCGCGTCTATGCCGCATCCATGAACGGCATGCCCCACGGTACGGATACCGTCGGCGGAAACGGCTTCGACGGCCACTTCTGCATTCACTTTACCGGCAGCAAAACCCATGAAACGGACAGGGTGGACGGCGAGCATCAGAATGCGGTGCAGACGGCCCTGAAACATACCTGGTAAGAAGATTATACTAATTGAATACATTTTTCGCCGCTTTCCCTGCCAAAGGAGAGCGGCTTTTGATTGACAAACCCCTCCGATGCTGATAAAATGACTCTGTATTTTGGCATTGAAGAGGAGAACGCGCATCCTTCCGCCTGCCAGAGAGGAAGCCCTGGGCTGAAAGCTTCCGACGGATCTGCGCGCCTGACACCTTGGAGCCTTCCGGTGAGAGCCGGACGCGTTCCCCGCGTTACAGGGGAGGAGAGGCGGCCTGTATAGGGGCCGCGAAAATGGGTGGCACCGCGAAATGTTTTTTCGCCCCATGCAGCTATTGGTCTGCGTGGGGCTTTTGCGTCCCCGCAGGATGACAGGAGGAAGATATCATGTTGACCCAGGCACCCCGTGGCACCCGCGACGTGCTGCCGACGGATTCCTACCGCTGGCAGTATGTTGAAGCCAAGATGCGCAAGGCCGCCGCTGAGGCCGGCTACCGCGAAGTACGCACCCCCGTGTTCGAACACACCGAGCTGTTTCTGCGCGGCGTGGGCGACACCACCGACATTGTGCAGAAGGAAATGTACACCTTTAAGGACAAGGGCGACCGCAGCATTACCCTGAAGCCCGAAGGCACCGCCGGCGCGGTGCGCTGCTTCCTGGAGAGCGGTCTGCACAACGATGCTCTGCCCTGCAAGATGTATTACCTGAACGCCCCCGTGTTCCGCTATGAGAATCCCCAGCACGGCCGTCTGCGCGAGCATCACCAGTTTGGTCTGGAGTGTTTCGGCGCGCAGGGCGCTACCGCCGATGCAGAGCTGATCCTGCTGGCCCGGGATCTGCTCTCCGGCCTGGGCGTGAAGAACCTGTCCGTGAACATCAACTCCATCGGCTGCCCCAACTGCCGCCCAAGGTATCATGCGATGCTGAAGGAGTATCTGGGCCAGCGCATTGAGAACATGTGCCCCACCTGCAAGGAGCGCTTTGACCGCAATCCTCTGCGTGTGCTGGACTGCAAGGAAAAGAAGTGCCAGGAGATGGTGGCGGATGCGCCCTCCATGCTGGACGTGCTGTGCGACGACTGCAAGGATCACTTCGCCCAGCTGCAGGAGTGCCTGCAGGCTACCGGCATGCCCTACGAAGTGGACAGCCGCATCGTGCGCGGTCTGGACTACTACACCAAGACCGTGTTTGAGCTGATCACCAGAACCAAGGACGGCAACCTGACCGTGTGCGGCGGCGGCCGTTACGATAATCTGGTGGAGCAGCTGGGCGGCCCCTCTCTGCCCGCGGTGGGCTTCGGCATGGGCATCGAGCGTGTGCTGATGCTGCTGGAGGGCGAGGGAATCGAGATTCCCAGGCCTGCCCAGTACGAAGTGTTCGTCACCTACATGGGCAATGGCAAGGTGCCTGCCTTCCAGCTGGTGCAGTCCCTGCGCAAGGCCGGCGTGAAGGCTGATATGGATCAC
>JAFURI010000097.1 GCA_017471885.1 Clostridia bacterium
ATGTAGATGCCGTTGCGCTCAGTGAAGATGTACTGAGCCATCTTGGGGTTCCAGCGGCGGGTCTGGTGACCGAAGTGCACGCCCGCTTCCAGGAGCTGCTTCATGGAAATGACTGCCATTTGGGTATTCCTCCTTGTTTTTTCCACCCTCTGCCCCTTCGCGGCGATCCACCGCAAATCCATGCGGCACAAGGCGACGCAGGGCAAAGGTGCGTAATCGAACAGATTATAGCACAACCCGCAAGGCTTTGCAAGCCTTGCGGGCAAGAAATTTTACCGGGTTTTCTTCCTGTTTTTTGATCAGTAGTAAGGGTTGCCCACAGCGTCGATGATCCACCACTCTTCGCTGACCTGAACGGTATACAAGCCGTTGTCCTCGCACTTGGCCCAGGTCATGTCGGTCGTGATGTCACTCACCAGCTCCTCGCCCTTCATGTTGATCAGGCTCCAGGTCTTGCCGATCTTCACAAACGCGGTACTGTTTTCGTTGCCGGGAGTGACTTCCCCGCCCGCTGCATCAATGCTGCAAACCGCATCGTAGGCAGGCTCCAGCACCATCTTGTCCCCGGCGTTGATGAAGCCCCACTTGCCCTTGCTGTCGCGGTAGTCGCCCAGCTCCCGGAAGCTGTTGATCGCCCGATCCCATTCGCCCCGAAAAAGGCGGGCCTGTGCGTCCGCATTGTTTTCTTCCAGAATACGCCGTAGGCCGCAGCCGCCTTGTCGAACTCACACTGCCGGCGCAGATGATTGGCCCTGTTGTAGCGGTTGACGTGCATCTCATCCTCGGCCTCGGGGATGGTGCACATGCTGTCGCAGAATTCGCGCTTGCCATAGGTATCGCCGAGGGCGAACCGGATGTCACCGCCGCACATCTTACATTTGAGGATCATGGTATCCGCTTTTCAGCTGCAGCTTTGGTGCATACAGCAGGGTGTCTTCTTTTTCAGCCGGATCAGAGCAGGCTGAGCGCAGCCTTTTTCTCGTTCATCTGCAGCGCCAGAGCCTCCAGCTGCTTCTCAATTTCCTTTTTGCGCTTCATCTGCAGGAAGGAAAGCGACGCCTGCTCCTTCTTCAGCTGCTCATACTGCCCGCCCAGCGTCTCCAGCTCCCGGTTCAGCGTCTTCCTGCGGGCAGCCTTGTATTCACTCGCGCTGGTCTCGACGTTGTCGAACAGCTTCCACGCTGCAATGGATTTCAGCTCACTATCAGACTTCACCGTGCCGTCGGCAAAAAGGGCGAAAGTCTTACCTTCCCATCTTATTGCCGTTACTGCCCCCGGGAAAGACGCTATCTTCTCAGTGCGACGTTCGATACTGTAGACCCCACCCTTCTCCGTCAGCACTATACTATTAAAGCGATCCAGCCTGATTCCAATAGCGTCGCAGCCATTGTATCTCACGCTGTGCTTCTCATACACAGGTTCGCAGTCAGTCTTGGGGCAGCGGTAGACGGTGACGCAGCCGTCGCTTCCCAGTACGTACAGGTCAGGAAACATCTGATAGTCAGCGTTGATTTTGCTGCAGATACACATCACGTTTTCCAGCGCAGGGAAAACACAGCCTCTGGAGACCACGCTGCCATCCTGCTTCACAGCAACCACCGCAATGATATTTCCGTCACTGCTCAGGAGAATTTCAGCCTCCCGGACGTCTGTCCAGAGGATTTCCTTTTTGACGGAACCAGACCCGCACCGACCGGTAATCAGTTCCAGTGCTCCGCTGTGCTGCAGATTCAACACGCTGACCCTGCCGTTGCCTGTGCAGTATCTCATGCTGGCGCAGTTCTGCACATGATCAAACACCGGCCGAAGATTGCTTTCGTCTGTCCGGATCCGTCCGTTATGGAGTACCATAGTTTTGCTACTGTTCAGTAACCCGACCGGAGCGTATATGTCCGTACACTCTTGCAGCCATCCTATTAGGCGGCTGGGGCTGTCGGACCTGAAGTTCACAGACAGCACTGTGCCTTCAGCAGTGATGCCAATCAGATAACTATATAAACCGTGGCTACCGCGGTCAAGGTGCCTTGCAGCCTTGCGGAAGCGGTCGTTTAGCCGAATCAAATGCGGCCGCCTCTGCTCAACAACCTTAGCCTTTTCCTCTTCCTCTTTCTTCCGCGCCTCTTCCTCTACCCGTCTCCGCTCCGCTTCTGCCCGCTTCTGCTCCTCTTCCTCAATGCGCTTCTGCTCCATCGCAGCCTTGCACTGCTGAATCCACTGCTGCAGACGGATTTTTGTATCCTCATTGGCAAAACGAAGCGCTTTGAGGTAGTACTGGTCCTCGCTGTAATCCTGCGCCTTTACCGGAAGCTCGCCAAAGCTCCTGGCCTCAAGGTGAGCGCACAGAATACCCAGATAAGCCGGACCGTACAGCACGTCAATCCCCAGTACTTTTGTGTAATCGAGTCTCGCCAGCATATACTTGCCGTCTTCCAGATGGAGCTGCGCGCTGTTCATCAGGTTCTGGATAGCGCTGGGAGCCGCCGGCTGCGCAGGAGCGGGCGCAGCAGCAGGTGCGGCAGGAGCCTCGTCCTTCCCGCACAGCTTCATCACGCCGCGGGTCAGATCCTGCAGCCAGCCCAGTTTGCCCATGTCCTGCGCCTGCAGGTTGCGGAATTCCTTGGGAATATCGTATGCATCCAGATCACGGTAGCAGGGAATCAGCGCCTTCTGCCGGTCTTCCTTCATCATCGCAAGGAAACGGCTCCACTCGTTCTTCACCCACACCGCGTCGTAATGCTCGAAGCTGGTGCCCACGGCCAGCATCACCCGCGCGGAATGCAGCGCAGCGTAGATGTAGGGCTCGTACTGCTGACCCAGCTTGTCCTCAAGGGTGATCCGGGCGAAGAAGACCTTCAGCCCCTTCATGGTCAGCGCGTCGTAGATATCCTGCGCCAGCACGCTGTCCTGCGTGCGCCCGCCGTCCTCGCCCGTTTCCTTGTAGCAGATGAACACGTCGTAGGGCGCTTCCTGCTGCGCGATGCGCAGGATCTCCTGCTGCAGCCGGTCAATCTCCTTGGCCTCCTCGCGGTAGATCTTCCGCGCCACGGAATCCGCATACTCGCAGGCCATGTCAAAGTTGGGATCATCCATGATCCCCGTCCGGCGGGTACGGTGGCAGGTGGGAATCTTCCTGCCCGTGGCAGGATCATCCACATACTCGATGCCGTAGGCGCACAGACACAGACCCCAGTAGGCCTCCGCCTCCTCGGGGAACTCCGCCGCCACGGACTCGTATACCGCCGCCGCCTTATCAAATTCCGCGCCCATGCGCAGACGGTTGGCCCGGTTGAACAGGTTCGCCTTCTTCTCGCTGTCCGCGCCGGGAATGGTCTGCATGGTGCCGCAGTATTCGCACTCGCACACCGCAGTTCCGGCTTCCACCATCAGGTCGCCGCCGCACATCTTGCATTTAAGGATCATGGGAGCCCTCCTGTATCTCTTGTGTTTTCTTACGCCCCGCGCTTGGCAGCCTTTGCCGCCAGATTCCGCCGTGCCAGCAGTCTGCGGGCGTCGGCAATCAGCTTCTCCGCCTGCTGCATATCACTCTGGCGGCCGATTTCATCCAGCAGCGCGGACAACTCTGCCTCCGCGTCCGCCGTAGCCTCCAGCGACACAGGATCAGCATACTTCAGCTCCTCCGCCAGCTTCTCCATGGCGGCTTTCGCGCTGCCCTCGTCCAACTGGGCAGCCAGAGCGGCTGCCTGCGCTCGCATGGCCTTCATGGATCCGGTGCGGTCGGGAACGGCTGCTTCGGAGCCGGTTACCACCTCACGGACAGCGTCGCGGACGGTCAGCATCGCCAGCGTGGCGGCAAATACCAGCACCTCCGCCAGCAGAGCGACCCACACGGGACACAGCGCCGAGAGCGCCATCAGCACAAGACTGATCACCAGCTGCACGGGCAGCATCGTCAGCGCGACCCGGAACACAGGCCAGCCCAGCAGCTTGCTTTCCAGCGTGCCGCCCCGGCGGAACGCACGCACAAACACGCCCGCCGTCAGCGCGAACATCGCCAGCGAGCACACAAGGGTCAGCCAGAACACCGCCGTATGGACAAAGGGCAGCAGCAGCGCAGCCGCTGCAAACACCGCAAGCGCAATCCCCCAGAGTATCCATGCATGGCTGTTCATATTCTTCATAAGTTATTCTCCCTTCTTATGACCGCAGGCGGGGCAGAAATTGCTGGTAATACCCTTCTGACCGCAGGCGCAGTCCCAGTCGGCGCGGGGCTCAGGCTTTCGACTGCCGCAGTTGGGGCAGAAGTTGCTGCTGATCCCCTTCTGACCGCAGGCACAGTCCCACAGGGCAGGCGGTTCAGGCTTGCGGCTGCCGCAGTTAGGGCAGAAGTTGCTGGTAACGCCCTTCTGACCACAACTGCAGTCCCAGCCGGTTTTGGGCTCGGGCTTGCGGCTGCCGCAGTTGGGGCAGAAATTGCTGGTGACGCCCTTCTGACCGCAGCTGCAGTCCCAGCCGCCGATGCTGCCGGCCTGCTGCATCACGGGGGAAACGGCTTCCCTGGTCATGCCGATGATGCTGCCCATGGCGCTCAGACCCATGCCCATCTGCATCATATCCCCGGCAAAGCCGGTCACGCCGGCAGCGCCGCCGCTGCGCATGGCCTCCAGGCCCACCTGACGGGCGGTCTCCTGCTGATAGGTATAGCCCTTCATGCGCATTTCCTGCGCCTCGGCCTCGGCCTGCATGCGGTAGGCCTCCGCCTCCGCCTGGGCCTTGATGCGGGTCACGTCTGCGTCGCCCTGCGCGCCGATGATCTTCATCCGCGCCGCCGTCTGGGCCTCCACCGCCTTGCGCTCAAAGGCCGCCTCGGCCTCCGCCTTGCGGATTTCCTCCTCCCGCACCCGCAGGTACTGATCCGCATACTGCTGCTTCATCCGGCGGAAGTTTGGATCATCGTCCGGGGTGACGATGTTGGTCACATAGAATTCCGGCATCGTCAGGCCGTACTCCGCCAGATCCGGATTGATGGCAGCCTTCAGCGCGGCGCTGATCTGATCAATCCTCTCGTCCAGCTCCAGCACGCTGATGCGGTTGTCCTTGATCACCCGGGCCAGATTGCTCTTGACGCGGTTCATTACCAGCGTGCGGACATAGCCCGTATCGCCGCCGAAAAGCTGATCCGTGGTCAGGCCGTCGGAGGTGCCCACCACCCGCAGCACCAGACGGCGCGCGTCCGTCACCCGCAGGTTGAATGAGCCCGACGCGCCCAGCTCCACATGCATGCCGGTCGCAGGATCAAACAGGCCCACCTTGCTGTTGGTGCCCCACTTGATTCCCAGCTGGGTGGTCATGTTGACAAAGTAGACCTCTGCATGGAAGGGCTGACCCTGCACCGGCAGGGGGAAGACGCTGTTCATTTTGGGCATCACACCGGTCTCCAGCGTGTAGCGGCCCGCGCCGAAGGAATCCAGCGCCTCGCCGTTGCGGAAGAAAATGGCCTCCTGGCTTTCATGCACAATCAGCTGGCTGCCGGTGACAAAGTCCGTATTGGGATGCTTCCACACGCAGGTGCGGTTGTCGCCCTCGTAGCGGATGACGCTGGGCACGCCCGCATCCCGCTCCGTCTGCAGCTTCACCTGAGCCTGCACGTCCTGTACTGCGTCGCACACGGGGCATACCACGCCCGCAGCGGATTTGTCCGCCTGCAGGCTGCAGCCGCAGGTTCCGCAGCGGAAATGCACTATGTTCTTCAGACTCTCGTCAGTCACCAGCTGAGCCTGACAGACGGGGCACTTCGCCTCCCGGCCCTCGGCCTGATCATACACCACGGTGTTGCCGCAGGAAGGGCAGGCGCGGCTGGTCATGCGCTCGGTGCGCACGTTGATCACATGCCCGCAGGCGCAGGGAATCCGCTTGCTGGCGAAAAATCCGGTCCTGGCCTCGGCATACCGGTGGCAAACGGGACACTCGATGATAAACTTGCTCATGTATGATAGCTCCTCTCTTGCATCACGCTTTTCCGTGCAGACGGGTTAATTGTATTCCTCCCGCTCCAGCTGCTCGATGGCGGCAGGAATCCGGGCAGCTTCGGCGCTGTCCAGCGGCGGATATTGGGGATCCATCTCCTCCAGCGTATCCGCCAGAATCTGACTGACCAGATACCGGGTATACCACTTCGTATCCGCAGGCAGCACATACCAGGGGGTCTCCGGGGTGGCAGTGGCGTTGACGGCGTCCTCATAAGCGTCGTCGTAGGCGTCCCACAGGGCGCGCTCCTTCATATCCGCAAGGGACAGCTTCCAGTGCTTCTCCGGCAGCTCCATGCGGTCGAGGAAGCGCCTGCGCTGCTCCTCCTTGCTCACGTTGAGGAAGAGCTTCACCACCCGGTAGCCGTTCTCATACAGATACTGCTCCCAGCTGCGCAGCTGACGGTAGCGGCGCTCGTAGAAATCCTCCGTGACGCACCGCTGGGCCAGCACGTAATCCTTCTCCATGTGATGCACCTTCGTCACCAGCACGTCCTCATAATGGCTGCGGTTGAACACGCCGATATGCCCCCGGGGCGGCATGGCACGCATGATGCGCCACAGGTAGTCGTGCTCCAGCTCCTCCTTGCCCGGAGCCTTGAAGGAATGCACCTCCATGCCTGCCGGATTCAGCCCGGAGAACACCTTCTTGATCAGGCTGTCCTTGCCCGCCGCATCCCGGGCCTGAATGGCGATGATCAGTCCCTCCCTGCCGGAGGCCATCAGCCGCTCCTGCAGCTCGGCTGCACGGAGGATATTCTCCTCCGTCTTCTGCTGCAGCTCCTTCTTGCGATCCTTCGCCTCCCCCGCATCGGTAGCAAGGCGGCGGATATTCAGCTTACGGGACCCGTCGTAGCGGTATTCTTTGGCAGACATAGGCCTATCTCCTTATGTATAGAATCACTCTATTTTACATTATATTACTACACACTCTCCACTTCAAGACTCCGGAAACAAAAAATGAGCCATGCAGCATGCATGGCTCACCAAAGCGGACGCGGCCGCTTTCTTTGATATATCAGCTTCCCAGATATGCCTTGCGCACAGCGTCGTTGTGCAGCAGATCGGAGGCCTTGCCCTCCATGGTGATCTTGCCGGTCTCCAGCACATAGGCGCGGTCGGCGATGGACAGGGCCATCTGTGCGTTCTGCTCCACCAACAGGATGGTTGTGCCGCTGCCGTGCAGTTCCTTGATGATCTCAAAGATCTGCTCCACCAGAATGGGAGCCAGACCCATGGAGGGCTCATCCAGCATCAGCAGCTTGGGCTTGCTCATCAGCGCGCGGGCCATGGCCAGCATCTGCTGCTCGCCGCCGGAAAGGGTGCCGGCAATCTGCTTCTCGCGCTCCTTCAGGCGGGGGAAGCGCTGGAACATCTCGTCCATGGAGCCGGGGATTTCCTTGTCCGGGCGGGTGAAGCCGCCCATCTCCAGGTTCTCGCGCACGGTCATCTGCTGGAAGATGCGCCGTCCTTCGGGGCACAGCGCCATACCGTGGCTGACAATCTTGTTGGTGGGCACGGAAGCCAGATTCTTGCCGTCGAAAGTCACGCTGCCGCTGCGGGGACGCAGCAGACCGGCGATGGTGTTCAGCGTGGTGGATTTGCCCGCGCCGTTGGCACCGATCAGGGTGACGATTTCGTCCTCATGCACCTCGAAGGACACGCCCTTGATGGCATGGATCGCGCCGTAGAAAACGTGGATGTTGTCAATCTTCAGCAGGCTCATCCTCAGCCCTCCTTCTGCTTGCCCAGATAGGCCTCGATCACGGCGGGGTTGCTCTGGATTTCATCGGGGGTGCCCTTGGCGATGATGCGGCCGTAGTTCAGCACGCAGATGCCCTCGCAGATACCCATGACCAGATTCATGTCATGCTCGATCAGCAGCACGGCGATCTGGAACTTATCGCGGATCTTGATGATGTTCTCCATCAGCTCTTCCGTCTCATGGGGATTCATGCCCGCGGCGGGTTCATCCAGCAGGAGCAGCCTGGGATTGGTCGCCAGTGCGCGGACAATCTCCAGACGACGCTGGGCGCCGTAGGGCAGGCTGCCGGCCTTCACGTCGGCCATGTGCTGCATATCAAAGATGGACAGCAGATCCAGCGCCTTTTCGTGCTGGGCCTTCTCGCCCTTCCAGTAGCCGGGCAGACGGAAGATACCCACGCCCATGCCGTACTTGATCTGGTTGTGCAGACCGATGCGCACGTTCTCCTCCACGGTCATGTTGCCGAAGAGGCGGATATTCTGGAAGGTACGGGCCACGCCCATCTTGTTGGCCTGCACGGTAGACATACCGGCGGTGTCCTTGCCGTTGATCAGCACGGTGCCGGTGGTGGGCTGGTACACCTTGGTCAGCAGGTTGAACACGGTGGTCTTGCCTGCGCCGTTAGGGCCGATGAGGCCGCAGATCTCGGTGGGGCCGATCATCAGGTTCACATCGTCCACAGCCTTCAGGCCGCCGAACTCAATGCCCAGATGCCGGGTTTCCAGCACGGGACGCTTATGCGCGTCGCGCTCGGGAAGAATGGACGTGGAAGGGGCGGGCACCATTTTGGTATCAGGCTTGAAACGCTTCTGCTCACTCATGCTGCCTCACCCTCCTTTTCCTTCTCTTTGTCCTTATTCTTCCGGCCTGCCGTACGGACGCTGGTGAGCAGGTTCATCACGGCGGGGCTGTTGGTGGCCAGCATGACCACAATCAGCACGATCGCGTAGGCCAGCATGCGGTAGTCGCCGAATTCACGCAGCACCTCGGGCAGAACCGTCAGCAGTGTGGCGGCGATCACGGAGCCGCGGATGCTGCCGATACCGCCCAGCACCACGAACACAAGCACCTGAATGGAGGTGTCAAACTTGAACTTCACCGCCGTCAGAGAGGAGAAGTTCAATCCGTACAGCGCGCCCGCCATGCCCGCCAGCGCAGCGGAGGTGACGAAGGCGATCATCTTGTACTTGGTCACGTTCACGCCCATGGACTCGGCGGCAATGCGGTTGTCGCGGCTTGCCATGATGGCGCGGCCCGTGCGGCTGTTGATGAGGTTCAGCACCACAAAGAGGGTGAACATCACCAGCACGAAACCCATCACGAAGGTGGAAATCTTGTCCACGCCGGTAGCGCCTGCGGGACCGTTGAAGATCATCTTGCCGGGCAGGCTGGGATTATTGAAGGCCACGTGCAGCTTTGCGCCCTCCACAGAGAAATACAGGGTATTGAGCACGTTGCGGATAATCTCGCCGAAGGCCAGCGTCACGATGGCCAGATAGTCGCCCCTGAGGCGAAGCACGGGGATGCCGATGAGCACGCCCGCCGCCGCGGTAAATGCGCCGCCCGCCACCATGGCGATGATCAGGCGCAGGGTCTCGTTTTCAAGCTGGAACGCACTGACCAGCCAGGTGGACACAATGATGCCCGAGAACGCGCCGATGCTCATGAAGCCGGCGTGGCCCAGGGACAGCTCGCCCGAAATACCGACGGTCAGGTTCAGGGAAACGGCCATGACCACCCACGCGCAGATGGGAATCAGCTGGCCCTTGAGGGAACGGGACATCTTGAACCCGTCGATGGAGCCGCTTACCGCCAGCTGACAGACAATGAAGGCCAGCACCACAATACCGTAGGTGATCAGGTTGTTGATGAAAATCTTTCTGGACTTTTTCATGCTTCTCACCTCACACCTTCTCATGGATCTTCCTGCCCAGCAATCCGGTGGGCTTCACCAGCAGCACCACAATCAGCACGCCGAAAACCAGCGCGTCGCCCAGCTCGGTGGAGACGTAGGCCTTGCCCAGAATCTCAATCACGCCCAGCAGCAATCCGCCCAGCAGCGCGCCGGGGATGGAGCCGATGCCGCCGAACACAGCCGCCGTAAAGGCCTTGATACCGGGCATAGAGCCGGTGGTGGGCATCAGCACGGGGTAGGTGGAGCACAGCAGCACGCCGGCAACAGCCGCCAGCGCAGAACCGATGGCAAAGGTCATGGAGATGGTGCGGTTCACGTTGATGCCCATCAGCTCCGCCGCGCCGCGGTCCTCGCTGACCCCGCGCATGGCCTTGCCCATCTTGGTCCGGTTGGTGAACAGGGTCAGCGCGATCATGATCACCACGTTGGCGGCCACGGTCACCATGGTTTCGCCGGAGATGATCATCTGACCCCCGAACAGGGACAGGGAGGGAACGTTCACCACAGAGGGGAAGCTCTTGGGGTTGGCGCCCCACACCAGCAGCGCAATGTTCTGCAGCCGGTAGCTCATGCCGATGGCGGTAATCAGCACCGCCAGCGAGGAGGCCTGGCGCAGGGGCTTGTAGGCCAGCCGCTCAATGGTGATGCCCAGCACCGTGCACACCGCCATGGCGCAGACCACGGACACAGCCGGCGACAGTCCCCAGTACTGGGTCGCGCAGAAGGAAATGTACGCGCCGATCATGATGACGTCGCCGTGGGCGAAGTTCAGCATCTTGGCAATACCGTACACCATGGAGTAGCCCAGCGCGATGATGGCGTACACGCTGCCCAGGCCGACGCCGTTGATCAGGTAGGAAAAGAATTGAATCATTTCCGCAGCACCTCGTCTTTGCGTAGAAAATGTTGTGGAAGCAAAACCATTTGAAACGCAGTAAGGTAATCAACATCAATCCGCCCTTTTCCGGCGGACTGGTGTTGGTTACCTCAGTCTGCGATATGGTATAGCGCATAAAACGCGCCGCCCCGCCTCCGGACGTTCCTGTCCGGAGGCAAGGCGACGCAGTCAGAGCAGCATTACTTGTCAGCGCCGACGTACACGCCGTCCTTGATCACCACGGCGGTAGGAGTCTTGGTGACTTCGCCGGCGGCGGACCAGGTCATGGAGCCGGTCAGACCGTCCACAGACAGAGTCTGGAACTGGGCGATCAGGATCTCGCAGGCGTCCTCGGGAGAGGTTTCGGAGGTGATGTTGCCAGCCACGGCAGCGTTGTACAGGGCATACACGCCGTCGTAAGCGTCAGCGGCGAACTGGTTGGGCACTTCCTTGTACAGCTCGTCGTACTTGGTCACGAAGTTCTTGGTCTGCTCGTCGTCAGCGTCGGCAGAGAAGGGGGTCAGCAGCATAACGCCCTCGGCCAGAGACTTGTCAAAGCCTTCCAGGGTCAGGATGCCGTCCATGCCGTCCACGCCGAAGAACACGGGAGCGTACTCCTGCTTCGCGGACTCGGTCAGGATCATGGAAGCGGGGGTGTAGTAGATGGGCAGGAACACCAGCTCAGCGCCGGAAGCCTTCATATCGGCAACCTGCACGGAGAAGTCGGTGGTCTCGTCGGTGAAGGTGGTCACGGACACGATCTCCAGATCCAGATCCTTGGCCTTGGACTCGAAGGTCTGGTAGATGCCGGTGGAGTACACGTCGCCGTTGTTGTAGATCACGCCCACCTTGGTGGCCAGCTTGTTGATGCTGATGTACTCAGCGGAAGCGGCGCCCTGAGCGGGGTCGGTGAAGCAGACCTGATACACGTTGTCCTTGCCCTCGATGACGGCAGGAGAGGAAGCGGAGGGGGTCAGCATGAAAATGCGCTCGTCATAAGCATTGGCGGACACAGCGATGCAGGGAGAGGTGGTCACGGTGCCCAGAATCATCTGCGCGCCGTCGTCCAGCACTGTGTTGTAGGCGTTGATGGCCTTCTCGGCGTCATGCTCGTCGTCTTCCACCAGCAGCTCGATCTGCACGCCGCCCTTGGCGTTGATCTCATCCACAGCGATCTGGGCGCCGTGAGCCACAGCCAGGCCGTACACGGCGGCGCCGCCGGTCATGGGGCCGATAACGCCGATCTTGATGGTCTCTTCGGCAGCGGCGAAGGACGCCATGCTCATGGCCATCACCAGAGCCATTACGATAGCAACAAACTTCTTCATAGGGGGATCCTCCTTACAAATAGGATAATCATATTCAAGGAATGAGGTCGTTCCTTGAGGCATGCACCCATTATACACATCCACCCCCCGCGAGTAAAGTCCTTTTCCTGCATTTTTCCTGCACTTTTTCAGCTTTTTCCTGCAAAAACGTTCGTCATGTGTATTTTGGCAAACAGCTTTCCCAGCCTTGCACGCCCTGCGTTTTCCGCTCATAGAATGAGGAGGATTTTCTTCCTTCTGGTAAAGGAGATGTTCGGCCTTGGCTGATCTTTGCTATATGGAGCTGAACCTGATGCAGATTTTCGACGTGCTCCGCAGCGCTGATTTTGTCCGTCTCGCCCTGTGCGGCGGCGATGGTGCGTACGTAGCGCCGATGGCCTTCCAGCTGGAGGTGCGCGGCGGCACCGCAGTTGTGCACATGGCTTCCCCCGCCCGGGGACGGAAGATCGACATGCTCCGCCGCTGCGCGCAGGTTTGCATCGAAGCAGAGCTGCCCGGCTGCGGCTGGCTGGATACGGTGCTGCTGGAGGGACGGGCTGTGATCGGTGCGGAGGAGGCGGGCGGCGTGCGCGTCAGCGTGCCGGCAGAACACCTCACAGGCCGCAGGTATTTCCTCCCCGGATGACGCTCCGGGCTCCCGGTCTTGCATTTTTGCTCTCCGCGCTCTATAATGATCCCATCCTGCATGCCACGGAGGGATTCCATGCTGATCCGCCCCGCCCTTCCCGGCGACGCGCCGGCCATCGCCGCCATTTATGCCCATTACGTCCGGCACACCGCCGTGACCTTCGCCTGCCGTGAGCCCTCCGCCGCTCACTACGCCCGGCAGATCGCCGAAGGAATGTATCCGTTCCTTGCAGCGGTGGATGAGGATGGCTCCGTCGCTGGGTTTGCCTATGCCTCCGCCTTCCGGGAGAAGGAAGCATTTCGCTGGGGCGCGGAGCTGACCATCTACCTGCGCCCCGGGCTGGAGCGGTGCGGAACCGGCTCCCGGCTGATGGCGGGTCTGCTGGCGATTTTGCGTCGTCAGGGTTATCTGCTGGCTTACTCCTGCGTTACCCTGCCCAACGAGGGCAGCCTCGCCCTGCACCGCCGCTTCGGTTTTGAGCAGCTGGGCGTCTTCCCCCGCACGGGCTACAAGCTGGGCTGCTGGCACGACGTGGTCTGGCTGCACCTGCCTCTGGGCGGCATGCCGGAGCATCCGGACGAGCCCCTTCCCTTCTCCGCGCTGACCGGGGAGGAAACCGCCCGGCTTCTCCGCTGATTCTTCGCCGGAAGGAAGTTTTTCTTCCTTATATACGTTCTATTGATCAGAAGTCCCTGCAAAGGAGTGACGCGCCCCTATGCGCAAAGCGCTTTATATCATCCTGCTGA
Source organism: Clostridia bacterium (assembly GCA_017471885.1). Taxonomy (GTDB): domain Bacteria; phylum Bacillota; class Clostridia; order Christensenellales; family Aristaeellaceae; genus UBA11524. The sequence continues at coordinate 13,244 of JAFURI010000097.1, forward strand.
TGATGCTCATGCTTCCCCTGACCGCCCGCTCGGAAGCGGTCTGGACGGATATCCCCGACGAAATCCGCCCCGGCAAGTCCGTCCGGCTGACTGCCGGATGCAGCAGCCCCGCCTCGGTGTATCTGCTGGAGACGGACGGCAGAGTGCTGGAAACCATTGCGGAAGATCTGCAGCCCCAGGACGGCGAAATCCGCCTTTACTGGGACGGCTGCAGCGCCTCGGGCGAAGCGATCCCCGAAGGCCGCTACAGCCTGCGGATCGTCAGCGGCGGAGAATCGGCGGAGCTGCCCGTGCGCATCGGCGAAAGCGCGCCTGTGATCCTGAACTTCATGGCGGACGACCTGTGCTCCGGCAACTGGACGGCCTTTGTGGAGACCGACTGCCCCGGTCTGCTGACCCTGACCCTTCACATGGGCGACAGTGACGCAGAGCTTCTCTCTATCCCCTGCGAAGAGGGTGAGACCGAGCTGCACTGGGACGGCATGTTGGAGCAGAAGGCCGTGCCCAACGGCGACTGGGACATGACGCTTCGCCTTACGGACGAAACCGGCTTCTCCTCCAATCCGGAGTACTTCACCATAACCATGGACTGGCCCTCGCTGGCCACGGACGTGGAGTATCACACGCCCTCCGACGGCAGCCCCATCCAGTGCGATCATGATCCCTGCTACTGGAACATGAACATGGGTGAGATGGATGAGGCTGCCATCTGGGAAATCCTGACGCAGCCGGTCACGGTAGTGCGCGGCGAGCAGCGGCAGATGATCAAGCTGCGCGCGCAGCCCGACAAGGACTGCACCGAGTATGTGGGCGAGGTCACCTGCGACAGTCAGGCCGTACATATTCTGGATCAGCAGGACGACTGGACGCTGATTGAGGTGTACTCCTCCTCCACCAGCGGCTCCCGTGTGAAGGTCTGGGCGCTGCGGGTACAGGGCTGGATCGAGACCGCGCTGCTGGAGGAACGGGAGGTGGATCAGCAGTACGGGCTGGTCATTGACAAGCTGCAGCAGCGGATGTACGTGTTCCGGGACGGGCATCTGTTCACCACGCTGATGATCTCCACCGGCTTCCCCACCAAGTCCGATCCCTTCAACGAGACGCCTGCAGGCGAATTCCTGATCGTGAGCTGGACGGGCGGATTCTGGTCGGAGGAATTGTACTGCGACTATGCGCTGCGCATCAACAGCGGCATCCTGATCCATGAGGTGCCCTGCTATCCCATCTTCGACGAGGACAACCCCTCTAAGATGATCGACAAGGATTACGCCAATTTCGAGAACTATCTGGGCGAGAAGGCCAGCCACGGCTGCGTACGCGTACAGCGGCGCAAGACCCCTGAAAACGTGAACATGCGCTGGCTGTGGGACAATCTCAACCGCAAGGTGGACACCAAGGTGATTATCTGGGACGAAATGGGCCGCACGCTGGGCTATCCCGACAACGACGTAAAGCTGTATTACAATCCCAGGGGCGGCAAAAGCTATCATTCCAGCCCCGTCTGCGCGGAGGTGAATCAGAAGTACTGGCCCATGACGGCCTTCACCTACGGCGAACTGGAGGACGATCAGTTTGACGGCCTCAAGCGCTGCAAGGCCTGCGCTCCCCAGCTGCGCATGAGCGAGATTGATCAGCTCAACGAGGAGAATCACCGCTGAGGGCAGGAGGCCCTGCCTCCTGCGCCTCCGGTCGGGGACGCTGTCCCCGACACTCCTGCTTAAGGGGCGCTTGCCCCTTAAGAATCCCGTTCGGTGGGGATTGCAACTTGGGTTGATGGCGCGACTCGGCAAAGCCGAGCGCGCCTTTTTGTTGGGGTCACGGCGGAGTCTTCGACTCTTTTCTTTACGGCTGC
>JAFURI010000098.1 GCA_017471885.1 Clostridia bacterium
ACACAGAGGAGCCTTATCTGCTCCGTCAGTCAAGATGGAGCGCGAAGTGCCCCTCAACCGTCAACCAAGACGGGCGGAAAGAAGGGGCGAAGCCCCCTTACACAGAGGAGCCTTATCTGCTCCGTCAGTCAAGATGGAGCGCGAAGTGCCCCTCAACCGTCAACCAAGACGGGCGGAAAGAAGGGGCGAAGCCCCCCATACGCAAAAAGCGCACAGGCAAATGCCTGTGCGCCGTTGCCTTCCTGAATCAGAAGGCTTTTCTGATCATTTCGTCCAGCTGGTTCTTCGACTGGTAGCCTACCCGCTTGTCCACAATCTGACCATCCTTGAAGAGGATCAGCGTGGGAATGCTCATCACGCCGAACTTCATCGCCAGATCGGGGCAGTTATCCACGTCCACCTTGCCTACGGTCAGCTTGTCAGCGTTCTCGGCGGATACCTGCTCCACTACCGGCGCCAGCATGCGGCACGGGCCGCACCAGGTTGCCCAGAAGTCCACCAGTACGGGCTTGTCGGAGGCAATAAAGCTGTCAAAGTTTTCCTGCTTGATTTCGGTTGCCATAGGTTTATTCTCCTTCCTTGGGGATGATCCGTGTCAGCCGGGGCTTCCACTTGGGATTGGCGCGGCGCTTCTTCTCGGTGAATACCAGCGCGGCGGCGGATATAGCCAGTCCCAGCACTGCGCCTGCGCCGCCGGCGAGATCCGCCTTGTGGGGGAACAGCGCCGAACCCAGGAACATGCCGGCCATCAGGCACGCAAGGGGCATCGCATAGGCCAGCATGGAGGCCTGCATAAACGCGCCGGTGGGCATCTCCACAATGGCTGCATCTCCTACGCGGGCCGAGCCCTTCAGGGTCAGGGTGGTCTGCTTCTGTCCGCCGTGGCAAGCGTTGCACTTTTCGCAGTCTGCCGGGCGGCAGAAGGTGATCTCCAGCCATTCGCCCCGTACCGCAGTTACTTCGCCGATTCGTTCCATAAGGGGTCATCGCTCCTGTGCATCAAAGTAGGTTCAGTATAGCACATTTGCCGCCTGATGGGAAGTCCCTGCGTTCATATCATAACCGAATGGAAGGAATTTGAAACCTACTCGCCCGCACCGGCGGTGATTACCCGAACCCCGGAGGGCGACACTCCGGCGTGGGTTTCGGCAAGGGTGAGAATCAGCGCGTTCTCGCCCTCGGACAGGGTGTTTTTTTCGGTGACAATGGTGATGCTCCCTGCCTCGGCCACCGCTGCGCAGGGGTAGACGCCGCTGGCGGTAAGCGCACCCTCCAGCGCGGATTCCTGCTGACGCTCCGCCACAAGCCGCTGCAGCTGCGCAGCTGCGTCGGCGCGCAGCTGGGGATCCAGCTCTGCCTGATTGACCAGCGCCTCAAGCGCCGCCATATCCCGCAGGGCGTCCGCGTCGCGCTGCTGCCGGTATTCATCAAGGGGTGAAACAGGCTCGGGCGAGGTCTGCACCACGGGGAGGGAGACGGCCTGTCCGGCCTCCAGCTGGCTGTGCTGATTGGCAAAATAGCTGACGGTCATGGTCAGAAGAAGCAGTCCAAGCATCAGTGGACTGCGGTAGCGGCGGATCCAGTCATTCATGGGGATTACCTCCTTCACGTTCAAAAACCTCGATCCGGCTGTCATCAATGCCCAGCAGCGCTGAGACGGCCCGGGTCAGTCGCAGCCGTACGGCGATATCGCCCGCCCCCTCCGCCACAATGACCGCTCCGCAGGGGACGGAGGCGCGGTCGGTTTCTTCATAATAAACAGCGGCCTCTACCTCGCCTGCTCCCGCCATGGCGCTCAGCACCTCCGACAGCCGCTTCTCCTCGCCCGTCATGGAAGAGGAGCTTCCCTGGGGTGCGAGCAGGCAAATCAGCACGCAGAGGAGCAGCGCACCGGCAAGCAGCCAGTCGCGGCGCGTGAAATCAGGGAAGCGCATGCCGGATCACCTCCGCATCAAGGCCTGTGGAGATGAGCACCGAAGATGGCTCGGGCAGAACCGGATCAAAAGCGGCGACGGCGGAGATTGCTTCCATGCACAGCAGCGCGCCTGTAAGCCCTGCGCACAGTACGGCGGTTCTGCGGATTCCTCCCGAAGGGAGAAGGAGCAGCAGGGCGTTGGTCACAAGCGCAAGGGCGGCGAGGAGGCGGAGAAGCGGCATCAAGGGACATCAACCTCCCTGACTCCGCGTCAGCGGAGCATCATGGTCGCGCTGCCCAGACCCACAATCTGCCCGATGAGCAGCAGATACATGGCGGCGGCGCAGAGCTGGATGACGAACAGGAGCATCAGCACCTGGGAGAAGTCGTGGATACAGTCGGTGAGATCGCCGTCGGCGAAGGGCTGCAGGAGCGCTGCGGCCAGCTTGTAGATCAGTGCGGAGGCGAAGGTCTGGCAAAGCGGCGAGAGACACCAGCCGCACAGCAGCAGGAGACCTGTGATTCCCAGCGCCCCCTGCACCAGCAGTCCCGAGCCTATCAGGGTATCCACCGTATCGGCAAAGAGGCCGCCCACCACGGGGACGAAGTTATCCAGCGCATACTTGGCGGTGCGCAGCGCAACCCCGTCCACGGCGGATGCCGCGAACCCGCGGGTAGCCATGACCCCGATGAAGACTGTGAAGCCGACGCCCAGCGTCCAGTTGGCGGCCCGGTGAGAAAGGGCGCACAGGTGATTGAGCTTCAGTCCTCCGCCCAGATGACAAAGCATGGTCAGCACCGCAAAGCAGACGCAGAGGGGGAGCGTCACGTGCCTGATCAGATTGACCATCGCCCCGGCTGACGCGACCACCGCAGGCTGCATCAGCGCGGAGCCTGCGCTTCCGCCCACGGCGGACAGCGCCGTCAGCAGGAGCGGAAAAAGCCCCTGCATGCCTCCGGACATCCGCTCCACGGATTCAAGGCACAGCGCAGCGTGATCGTTCAGGTCGGCGGAAAGAAAGGCGCAGACCATCAGAAGGCATACCATGCGTCCGGCTTCGCTGCCCTGTCTGTGGAGACGGCACAGCACGCCCCACAGGGCTGCGGGCGCGGCAAGACGGGTCAGCCGCCATGCGCTGCCCTTCAGCGCTGAGAGAAACCGGCTCGCCAGCAGCTGAAGGGTCTGGTCAAAATCAAGGGTCAGCTGCCCCAGCGCCAGCTGCGAGATAGTTTCTCTCAGGCCGCCCGGGAACAGTACCTCCGATTGCGCCTCAGCTTCCAGCGGGGCAAGGTCGAGCCCGTCCAGCACCTGATTCACGCCTTCGGCGAGGGTCTCGCACAGGGCGGGGCGTGGAATGAGGAGAAGAAAGATCAGGGCGAGAGGGACAATACGGCCGAGAGCAGCGATTGCATGTAGGGGAGGGCCAGGGACAGCAGCATGATCCGGGCGCACAGCTCCGTTTTTACCGCAAGGCCCTCCTCGCCTGCATCGCGGCAGGTCTGGGCGGCAAAGTCGGACAGCAGGCTTACACCGGCCACCTTCATAAGGCTCGTCAGGTACGCGTCCCGTATTCCGCCGGAACGGGCGAGGGAGGCGATTCCTTCGGCGACGGAGAGAAGCTGCGGCACGCAAAGCGCAAGCATCATTACCCCTGCTGCAAGGGATATCGCTGCGCCCAGCTCGGGCCGGAGACGGCGCAGGATCAGGGCGCACAGGGCGGCGCATACCGCAAGCCCTGAGGCCTTCAGCATATCCATGAATCATACGCTCCTCTGTCTGGGATCAATAGAGCTGGAAAATCGTCCGCACCTGCGTCAGAAGCTCCGAGACCGTGTCCAGCACCGACAGCAGCACAATGGCAAGCCCGGCTACCGTGGACAGGGTCGCCAGCTCCTCACGGCCAGCCCGGTTCAGAATCCAGGAAACCGCCGAGGTCAGGAAGCCTACGCCCATTATCCGGTAGAGTATATCCATCTGCATCACGCCACCTCGCATGTTACATAAGCCAGATCGTCAGGCACGCGCCCAGTACCGGCCCGAGCTGCCGCCACATTCGTTCCTCTGAAGCGCTTCGCTCCCCGGCGGCGGCGGAAAGCCCCGCAAAGGACCGGGCGGCTCTTTCCGCCGCCTGCACACGGCTGTCCCGGCTGCCCTGAGTCAGGCGCAGGAGAAGTCCGCGCAGCGCGTCAGCCTCGTCCGCAGGAAGCTTGTGCAGAGCGGGCAGAGCGTCAAGGGGCGCAAGGGGCTGATCCCGCAGCGTGCGGGCGGCGGCCTGCAGCAGCCGGTCTGGTTCGCCGTTTCCGCAGCCCGCGGCGCACAGTGCCTCCGGCAGATTCATGGCTCCCTCGCGCAGAAGAAGGGCCAGATGATCAAGCACAGGCTCCCAGCGCGCAAGCCGCAGCCTCCGCTCCCGCAGCTCCCGGCTCCGGCGGAACGCCGCCAGCGCAAGCATGATCCCTGCGCATACGGCCGCAAAGGGACGGATCACGGCAGGGGGAGCGGGCTGCCGCTGCGGTCGTACAGAGCGAAGACGCGGCCCGGAGAGCTCCCGTCCAGCACGGCGTACGCACCGAAGCACCGCCGGGCAATCAGCCCCTGCACGCCGGCGCGCCGGGCCGCGTCGTTCAGGCTGCGGGCGTGAACGCTGGCAATGATCTGTGCGCCGCAGGCATGGGCGTCTAAGAGCGCGTCGGCGTCGGCGGGTCCGCCCAGCTCGTCGGTGACGATCACCTCCGGGGCCATGCTGCGGATCAGCCACGCTGCAGCCTCGGGCCGGGGACAGCCGGTCAGCACGTCCGCGCAGCCGATATCCAGCTGGGGCTGACCGTGGTCGCATGCGGCCAGCTCACCCCGTTCGTCGATCAGCGAAACCTGCGCTCCTGCGCGGGACAGGATACGGGCCAGATCCCGCAGAAGAGTAGTTTTGCCGCAGCCCGGCGGGCCGATGAGCAATATCCCGCTCTGTGCGAATCCGGCGAGGGAGGAGGCGCATCCGGGAAATTCCGCCGCAATACGGATGCACAGGGAGGACAACTGCCCCAGCTGCGTCTGACCGCCTTCGCGATTGACCTCGCCGCACAGCCCCATGCGGTGACCGCCCCGGAGGGTGATGAAGCCCTGCGCGCACTCGCGGGAACGGGCGTACAGGCTGTGGCCGGACAGCGCCTCGGCAATGCGGGCCAGCTGGGCTGCATCGGTGCGGCAGGGGACGGTAACGGGATCGCCTGAGGTGCGGATGAGTACGTCGCAGCCCGCGCGCAGGCGGATCTCCTGCAGGGCGGGGACTGATTCCAGTGTGGAAACGACTTCAGGGGGCAGACAGGGGGACAAAAGCCGGATGGTTTCGTTCAGGTTCATGGCATGCTCCTATTCAAACTGTGTCAGACCGATGGCCTGATAGAAGGCCCAGTCCACACCATCTGCGGCAGGGAGGTTCAGATCCTTCCGGGCAAGGGCCACGGCTCGGACGGTCTCGGGGCCGTAGACGCCGTCAGGCCAGAGGCGATAGTATCCCAGCGCGCGAAGCTTGCGCTGCACCGCCATCACGGCGCTTGAACGGTCGCCGTCGCGCAGAGGACGCAGGGCGTCGCCGATTTCGCCGTAGGGGCTGTCCTCAATGACTACCTGCGTACCGTTGGGGACCAGCGCATACAGCTCCTCCGCGTGGGGGACGGACAGGCGGATGCATCCGTGGCTGGCGGCATGTCCGATGGATTCGGGCTTGTCTGTGCCGTGGATGCCGTACTGCCCGAAGGGCACGTTCAGCCCCAGAAAGCAGGTGCCGAAGCCGCACATATCTCCGGAGAAGCGGCTGACGATGGTGTACACGCCCACGGGGGTAGGGGTGTCCCAGGCCCCGGTGGCAACGGGGAAGCGGCGGATGCATTCGCTGCCCTGCCACAGGGTGAGGGCTTTGCGCTGCACGTCCACATGGATGACGAAAGGCTCGTCTGCTGCGCCCTGGGAGTTCAGGCCCAGGCAAACCGCCAGCAGGAACAGCATCGCCGCGAAGATGAACCGCGTGCCCATGGCCGCGCCCCCTTTCTGTGGGGAGGATATGCACGCCCGCAGCTGTGTATGCTTGCGGAAACAGTTTGTCCGTGCTATGATGGCCGTGCAGGAGGCGCGCGCGGGTCAACGCGCTGTGCAGCGTGGTATACGCCGCGGGGGGAATCCAGTGTCATCTGGGGGCGGGCCTTCTTGGTCAGGCGAAGGACAACCGTCCTGTCTGCGAGGCCGTCCGGGATGCATAAAGACACGGAAAACTGCAGAGAAAACCATCCCCCTCTGATGCGGAACCCTGCGCTGCATCAGGGGGATTTGTGTATTAATATATAGGAAAGAGCGGAGAAAGGAAGAACGGGGGTATTGACAAGGGACCGTCGCCTGATCAATAATCTATAAGAGCACATTTTTGTTTGCTGGAGCATATACCGTTTATTACTGCCGTATCCGGCTTGGGAGAGATGAACGTGAGGATTGTTTTGATTGGCCTGGGAACCATCGGCCGGACCATACTGTCCAGCCTGTCCGGCGAGGGCCACAGCGTTACCATTATTGATGAAAGCAGAGTTAAGGTCGAAAGCCTGATCGAACGCTTCGACGTGCTGGGCGTTGTGGGCAACGGCGCCTGCCGGGATATTCAGCTGGAGGCCGGCGTGGCCGGCGCCGATCTGGTGGTGGCGCTCACACGGAGCGACGAGCTGAACATCCTTGCCTGCCTTGTCGCCCGCAAGATCGGTGCACGCAATACGATTGCCCGCGTGCGCAACCCCGACTACCGCGCGCAGATTGAAGACATGAGGGAAGACCTGGGCATTGCCATGATCGTCAATCCGGAGAGGGAGACGGCGAACGAAATATTCAACCTGATCAGCCTTCCCTCTGTGGCGAATATTGAACGCTTTGCCAAGGGTAGGGCGTATCTGGTGGAGATTGTGGTGGAGAAGGGGTGCTCGCTGGTCGGCGAAACGCTGATTTCGTTGGGCAAAAAGCTTACGACGAAGGTGCTGATCTGCGCCGTGCAGCGCGGAGGCGAGGTGATTATTCCCTCGGGCGGATTCCGCATCGAGGAGGGCGACCGCATCCACTTTACCTCAGAGGCGAGGGCGCTGGGCGATTTCCTTGCCGAGACGGATCTGGTTCGTTCGCCCCTGAGGAATGTGATGATCGTGGGCGGAGGCAGAATCGGTTACTATCTTGCCGACTCGCTGTCGAAGAAGAAGTACGCCGTTAAAATGATCGAAAGCAGGAGCGACCATGCCTCCGAGCTGGCCCAGCAGCTGCCGGCGGTTACGGTGGTGTGCGGCAACGGCACGAAGCATGATCTCCTGATCGAAGAAGGCATCGAGGCCATGGACGCCTTTGTCGCCCTGACCGACGTGGACGAGGAGAACATGATTGTCTCCATGTTCGCCAACAAAAAGAAGGTGCGCAAGACCATCACCCAGATCAGGAACGACGAGCTCTACGCCATGCTGGACGAACTGGGAATCGACAATACGGTCTCTCCCCGGCACATCGTGGCAAGCCGCATCAGCAGCTATATCCGCGCGCTGGCCAACAAGCGCGGCAGCAATGTACTGACGCTGTATCAGCTGGTAGGCAACCGGGTGGAGGCGCTGGAGTGTGCCGCCCGCAAGCAGGAGCCGTTTCTGGGCAAACCGCTCAGGGATCTGCGCATCCGCCGGGGCTGCCTGATCGGCTGCATCATCCGAAAAAACGAGGTTATCATCCCCAACGGCGACTCACAGATCAGGCTGGGGGACAATGTGGTGGTCGTCACCACGCACAAGAGCTTCGACGATCTGGCAGACGTGTTCGAATAAGGTGATGATGCGATGAATTATAAGAAGCTTGGCAGCATTCTGGGCAAAATCATGATTCTTGAGGGAATCCTGATGCTTGCCCCCCTGGCGGTAAGCCTGATTTACCGGGAATCCTTCATCCATGTTCTTGCCTTTGCGGTTCCCATTGGTGCGCTGGCGCTTCTCGGCCTGCTGCTGCAGCTGCCCAGACCCGGGCGCAGCAGCCTGTATCAGAAGGAGGGCTTTGCGCTCACGGCGCTGGTGTGGATTGTGATGACGCTCTTCGGCGCCGTCCCTTTCGTCATCAACGGCGACATTCCCAATTACGTCGACGCATGCTTTGAGATGATGTCCGGCTTTACCACTACCGGCGCCAGCATCATCACCGATATCACCGCCGTATCCCGCTCGACGCTGTTCTGGCGCAGCATCTCCCACTGGATCGGCGGCATGGGTATCCTTGCGTTCGTGCTGATTTTCATCCCGGAGAGCGACGACGGCTCCTCCATGCACCTGCTGCGTGCGGAAAGCCCCGGGCCGCAGGTGGGCAAGATCGTCTCCAAGATGAAGATGACGACTCGCATCCTTTACCTGATCTATCTGGGCATGACGGTGCTTGAGATTGTGATCCTCATGCTGGACAAGCCCATTCCCGGGTATGAGGACGACAAGCTGTTCTTCAGCCTCCTGGCCACCTTCGGCTGTGCGGGTACGGGCGGCTTCGGCTTCATCCCAGGCAGCATTGAGCTGTTCCATCCCTTCTCCCAGTATGTGATGGCCGTCTTCCTGATTCTGTTCGGCTGCAACTTCAGTCTGTATTATCTGCTGCTGATCGGCAAGGCGAGGGACGTGCTGCGCAGCGAGGAATTCAGGAGCTACTTCCTGATTATCGTGCTGGCGGTGCTGTCCGTGTTCATCAGCCTTGTGGGCAGGTTTGAGGCTTTTCCGCAAACCTACACCACGGAGGAGGCCTTCCGCCACTCCCTGTTCCAGGTAGCCTCCCTGATAACGACGGCAGGCTTCACCACCACGGACTATCATGTGTGGCCCATGCTGGGAACCATGGCGCTGGTCATCGTGATGTTCACAGGCGCGATGGCGGGCTCTACCGCCGGCGGCATCAAGCTTTCGCGCATTGTGATGGCTGTGAAGGGAGCGTACGTCATCGTCCGCAAGCTGATCAACCCGCGCTATGTACCTGTGGTCAAGTTTGAGGGCAAGACGCTGGAGCAGAAGACGATCAGCGACGTGTTCGCCTTCATCACCCTGTACTTTTTCATTTTCTTTGCGGCGATGTTCCTGCTGGCCTTCGATCCGGTGAACGGGCAGTTGGTCGCGATTGTTTCGGACGCAGGAACCTATGACGTGAAGCACGGCTTCTTCAGCAATTTTTCTGCGGTGCTGAGCTGCATCTCCAACGTGGGCCCCGGCTTTGAAGCGGTGGGCCCCTACGCCAGCTATGCACTCTACAGCTGGTTCTCCAAGATCGTCCTGATCTTCACCATGCTGCTGGGGCGTCTGGAGATTCTGCCGGTGCTGATTCTCTTCAGCAGACGGACATGGAAGCGTGTCTGACAAGCTCTCTTTCCTCAACGCAAGATGAAACGGAGATAGTATCATGAATGAGATGCCCCCGGAGGTTTGCAGGCGGAAGTGTTTTCTGATCAACATTGCATACTTTGCCGCCATCGCCGGAATTGTGATTCTGGTGATCCGCTATGCGCTGTCTGCGCTGACGCCCTTTCTGCTTGCGGCGATGGCTGCTGCGGTGCTCAGACCTATCGTCGGGTTCCTGAACAAACGCCTGCATCTGCCGCGCGGGGTAACGGGCGTCGCCCTGACGGTGCTGCTGTTCCTGCTGCTTGCATTCCTCGGTCTGATTCTGTTCGACCGGGTGCTTGACGCAGTCACGGCCTTCCTGCGCGCTGTTCCCGGCCTGTGGAGCGGAACGCTGATGCCGGCGCTGCGCAGTCTGTTCGAGGACTTTTCGCAGAAGCTTACCCAGATGAACGTGGAGCTCGATTTCTCCGTGGATGAGCTGATCACCCCGCTGGGAACGAGCATCACCTCGCTTTCCGCAAAGCTCCTGAGCATGGCGGGCAACGCGGCGTTCTCGCTGCCGTCGCTGCTCATCAGCGTGATCATCTGCATCGTCTCCACCCTGTTCATGCTCTTCGACTGGGAGAAGATCACCGGCTTTGTCTATCTCCAGCTGTCCGGCAGAAACGGGGAACTGGCGCATAAGATTGTTCACCAGAGCGGCAAAACCATCAAGCAGTACATCCTGTCCTACGGACTGATTCTGCTGATCACCTTCACGGAGCTGAGCATCGGCTTTCTGCTTATCGGCTTCAGCAATCCGTTCCTTCTGGCGGCGCTGATTTCCGTGTTTGATATTCTGCCGGTGGTCGGCTGCGGCGGCGTGCTGATCCCGTGGATGCTGGTCAGCTTTATTGTCGGCAATTCGTCCGCGGGCGTGGGGCTGCTGCTGCTCTACGTTGTGGTGACGATCGTCCGCAATGCGACGGAGCCGAAGATTGTCGGTCAGCAGGTGGGCCTCCATCCGCTGGTGACGCTGATGTCCATGGTTGTCGGCAGCTCGCTGATGGGCGGCGTTGGCCTGTTCGGTCTTCCCATCGCGCTGGCCGTCATCACAAAGATGAACCGCGAGGGCGTGATCCATCTGTTCAGGACTGCGCCGGAAAAGCCTGAAGGCGGCAAAAAGAATGCAAAATAACAAAAAAAGAGGCGCGCACAGTCATTGTCGGCTGTGCGCGCCTTTGCTTTGTCCGGGATGCAATAGCCTGTCTGTGTCAGCAGCTGCGGATCAGCCGCTGATAGAAGCGGACGGTCTTCAGGATGGTTTCTACGGGAACGCGCTCGTCGTTGCCGTGGATCATGCCGCGCTCCTCCTTGCTCAGCGCCATTGCCGAGAAGCGGTACACGCTGTCGGATACCTGCGCCCAGTGCCGGGAGTCCGAGCAGGCGAGCATCAGGTAGGGGGAGACCAGCACGTCGCCCCATGTGGAGCGGATGGCGCTCTTCAGCCGCTGCCAGCCCTCTCCGTCCGTACGGGATACGGGGGAAGGCGCCATGCCGTGGACGATCTCCACCCGGATATCCTTGTCTCCGCAGGTCTTCTGCAGATAGGCGGCGGCGGACTCGGGCGTTTCATTGCCGATGAGCCGCAGGTTTGCGCCTACCCAAGCCTTGGGCGGAAGAACGTTGGAGGCTGCGCTGCCCTGCATCTGGGTGAAGGCGACGGTGGTGCGCACCAGAGCGTTGAGTTCGCCGCCGGAGAGACGGCAGATCAGGTTCAGCACCGGCGCAAAGCACCACAGGTTGGCGAAAATCAGCCGGAAGAGAAAGGTGCTGCGGCGGCCCATCAGATCAAACATCTGCCGCGCAGGCTCCGTCAGCGTGAAGGGGAAGGGATGGCTTTCGATGCGGCTCACGGCCCTGGCCAGCCGTCCCACAGGCGTATGGGGAGGCGGGGTGGAGGCGTGTCCGCCCCGGGTTTCGAGGATCAGCTTCACGTCGGTGGGGCCCTTTTCGCCGATGCCGATGAGCGCGCAGGGCTCCTTCACCCCGGGGAAGACGTTCTCCACCACCGCGCCGCCCTCGTCCAGCACGAAGGCTGCCTTTACGCCGCGCTCCGTAAGCCGGCGCACGATAGCAGGACACCCGTCGCCGCTGATCTCCTCGTCGCCGGCGAAGGTCAGGTACAGGTCGTTGGACGGAACAAAGCCCTGGGCAATCAGGTTATCCGCGGCCTCCAGCACGCCCAGCAGCGTACCCTTGGTATCCAGCGTGCCGCGGCCCCACAGAACACCGTCCTCAAGGATCGCGTCAAAGGCGGGCTTCGACCACAGATTTTCGTCTGCCGGCACCACGTCGTAGTGGGCCATCAGCACGCCGGGCTTGTCGGAGGATCTGCCCTTCCAGTGTAGAATCAGGCTCCGGGGGCCCGGCTTCTCAAAGGCACAGGTCTCATACACATGAGGAAAAAGCCGGGGGAGCAGGGCTTCGAAGCGCTCGAACTCTCCGTCGTCCTCCAGCGTCTTGTCACGGAAGGAGACGGTGCGGCAGCGGATTAGCTCCTGCAGGTTGCGGACAGCCTTGTCGCTGTCGAAGACCTCGTCGGCGGGGACAGGATTTTCCTCAGGAGCAGGCACAAAGCGCAGCGCGCGGATGACCAGCACGGCAATGAAAATCGCCAATGCGGACAAAATCAGCCAGAAAAGCATGTGATCACCTCGTTATCAGAGAATGCCCTTTTTGTACAGAATGCGGCTTGCGCCCAGCGCCACCAGTGCGCCCACCGGGACGAGCACGCTCACTGAGGAGGCCAGCGCGGGGATCAGCAGGAACAGGATGACCATGAAGGCCATGGGCGCGGCAGCGATCTTCCAGTTCTTGGAGATATAGACCACTGCCAGACCGCCGATCAGCGCGGGCATGATATTATCAAAGGCAGGGGTCAGCACGGGGGATTCCAGCACGGGCTGCAGATAGCCCAGCAGCAGCACGCCCGCGGCGATAATCAGCGTGGTGACGATGGAGGAGCTGGCGATGGCGATGGTGCTGATCACCTCGCCCTCCTCGCTGTTGGCGGAGACCTTTGCTGCCTCCATGGCGTTGAGGGCGCAGGGTACCTTGAGGCTGGTGAGGTTGCCGGTGACGAAGGAGAGGTAAGTGCCGGCCGTGCCCAGCATGGGCGCGAAGGTCAGCACCTCAATGATGCCCACCGTCCAGTAGATGGGAGCCACGCCCAGCAGTCCCCGGAAGACGTGGGTCAGCTGGGGCCATGCGTCGTAGTACACGGAGATGGCAAGCGGCACCATCAGCAGCATGGTAATGGCCAGCGCTGTCCAGATGCGGCCGTAGAAATGCACGGAGTCGTTATAGGAACGCTTCATCAAATTCATCCTCCTTCCGTCAGGCCAGCAGAGCGGTCAGCGGGATGGACGCGGCCATGGCGCCCAGCATGCTCAGGGGCAGCGCGTACTGCTCAAGCCACTTGACTTTGCACACCTTGATCAGCACGCCGCATACGCCCATGATCACCGCGGAAACAAGGGCCACTGCGAGGGGAATCAGCCCCGGCAGGCCCAGACGGACGTCCGCAAACAGCAGGCCGGAGAAGGCGGACACCATGCCCATGAACAGGCTGTCCATGAAGATGGAGCTCCACTTTTCATCCTTGCGCTTGATGGAGGTCAGGCCGGACTGGATCTTCTTCAGTCCGAAAAGCACAAGTAAGATGCCCGGAATGATGCCCAGCGTCATCACCCACGCGATGGCGGAGAAGGCGGCGGGATCGGTCACCGGGACGCCGGTGGGGATGCCGATAACCCCGGCGGTGGTGGTGGCGGCGGGCAGCTCGTAGGTCAGCGCGCCCAGCACGCTCAGCCGCAGCCAGGGGAGGGGAAGGCCGAGGAAGCTGCTCAGGGTGATGACGCCCAGCAGGATAGCTACTGCGGGTGCTACGGTGAACAGTGCGCTGGAGGCGATGGTCTTGCCGACCACGCCCTTTTGCATGCCCAGCTGCCTGGCGCGCCGGGCGGCCTTGATCAGGAAGAAGAGGGACTGGGCCAGCACGAAGATGATCACCGCGCCGGTCAGGGCATAAAGGAAGCCGCTGTTGACGGAGAATTCTCGCACGGATATACGCTCCTTTCTTGTACAGGGGATCAGAATCAGCCTTATTTTACATGAGAATACTCCTCCCGTAAAGCCGGAAGGAGGGGAAGATGGACGATGTTTTCTCTCCGGGGACGGCTAAATACAAAAAAAGAACAATTCGGGATAAATGCGGAAGATATGGAAGAAAACCACGAAAAACATGGGTTGGGAATGTAAAAAGTGCTTTGAATGCGCAAATTTTTGACAATGAGCTGATTTTTCATCTTGACGGATACGGGGGGGGATATGTTACAATCATGACACATGATGCAAACGGATTATGTGCCGTTTGCACAAATCTGTCCGAAAGGAAGGAACCTATCTATGAAGAAGCTGGTTACCCTGGTGCTGGCTGTGGCCATGATCCTGTCCGTCATGGTTATGCCCGCTTCCGCCGAAGTGCAGAAGCCCGAAAAGATCACCATCTTCATCGACGGTACTGTTGTGACTGAGCCCAACGGCCAGAAGCAGTTCGAAGAGAAGTGGGAGGAACTGTCCGGCATCGAGCTGGAGATCATCCAGCCCGACCACGACGCTTACTATGACGTGCTGCAGCAGCAGATCGCTTCCGGCGACTGGCCCGACGTCATGATCCTGTCCTCCACCTACTACGCCAACTATGCCAACGAAGGCGTGCTGTGGGACATGACCGAAGCCTGGGAAAACTCCAAGACCAAGAACTCCGGCCGCATGAAGAACGAGAACGTTCTGGACGGCCTGAAGATCAACGGCCGTCTGTACGGTTTCGCTGATGCTGCCGGCGGCGGCTGCGTGACCTACATCAAGAAGGCCTGGCTGGACGCCGTGAACATGGAAGCTCCCACCACCTGGGAAGAGTATGCTGCCGTGTGCGACGCCTTCGTGAACAACGATCCTGACAAGGACGGCGTGAAGGACACCTACGCTACTGCTGCTGCCGGCTTCATCGGCGGCGAAGCTCCCTTCATCAACTACCTGCCCGAGTATTATCAGGACGCCTATCCCTCCTTCTATCAGAATGAAGAAGGCGTGTGGGTTGACGGCTTCACCCAGCCTTCCATGAAGGCTGCCATGGAGCGCCTGAACGAAGGCTACACCAAGGGTTGGATCGATCCCACCACCCTGACCAACGGCACCAAGGACTGCCGCAACAAGCTGTCTGACGATACCATCGGTATCTTCACCTACTGGGCCGGCACCTGGGCTACCAACCTGAAGAACCTGCTGATCAACAACAACCACGACGCCGAGCTGATCGCTCTGCCTCCCCTGGAAGGCGCTCCCGGCTTCTTTGACCGCGTGCCTCCCGTCTGGGCTATCTCCTCTACCTGTGAGAACCCCGAAGGCGTGTTCACTTACTTCATCGACACCATGCTGGACGGCGGCGACATGCAGTTCCTGTGGACCTATGGTGTGGAAGACGTGCACTACTCCTACAAGGCCGAGACCATCATGCCCGGCACCGACAAGGCTGTGACCTACGAGCAGGGCGTGTTCCACTTCCGTGAGAACCTGGAGACTCCCGGCACCACCTACACCAAGAACCACATCGATCCCGTGTCCTCCAATGCGTTCTTCGCTGAGGGCTACTATGATCCCAAGGCCGACATCGTGCTGCCCGAGAACATTGCTTCTTCCGATCTGTTCGCCGCCAACAGCCGCGCTGCCTGGATCGTGCCCTCCACCGATGAGATGAGCATGTACAACGGCGACCTGACCACCCTGAAGAACGGCCTGATTGCCAAGGTTGCCATGGGCGAAATGACCTATGACGAAGCCATGGCCGAGTTCTCCAAGCAGGGTCAGGGCTGGTCCGATCTGATCGTCAACAGCCTGAACGCCAAGTAATTACGGTGCGCTGTTTGCAATGACAGCACATTGTGAAGGGAACCTTTTCGGGGCAGGGATGTGTCAAAACATCCCTGCCCCCCAACCACGTTAAGATAATCTTCAAGGAGGTCATTGCATGAACAGCGCTGTGAGCTATCAGCCCAAGAAGAAGCCGCTGCTTCCCCGCATGAAGAAGTATGCAGGCTTTTATTTCATGTTCATCCCTGTTCTCGCGTTCCTGATCATTTTCCACTATCTGCCGATGTTCGGCATTTACTTCTCCTTCACCAAGTACAATATCATCAAGGCTCCCGTGTGGGTCGGCCTGAAGAACTTCGAGCGCCTCTTTGCCATGCCCAACTTCTGGCAGGCGTTCTCCAACACCATTGAGCTGAGCGTCATCAAGCTGGTGCTGTCTACCGGCATGTCCGTTATCCTGTCTCTGCTGCTCAACGAGATGAACAACATCTACGGCAAGAAGCTGGCGCAGACCATCATCTATCTGCCTCACTTCATGTCCTGGGTTGTTACCGCATCTGTTTTCCAGCTGATTCTTTCTCCCACCACCCAGGGTCTGGTGAACTCCATCCTGATGCAGCTGGGTATTGTGGACAAGGGTATCTACTTCCTGGGCAACTCTGCTACCTGGGAAGGCGCCTACTACGTCATCAATATCTGGCATGACACTGGCTGGGGCACCATCATCTTCATGGCCACGCTGACCGGTATTGACCCCGGTATCTACGAGGCCGCTTCCATCGACGGCGCAGGCCGCTGGAAGAAGATGTGGTACATCACCATGCCTTCTCTGGCCAACACCATCATCACCGTTCTGATCCTGAACCTGGCCAAGATCATGAACCTGTTCGAAAGCGTTTTCGTTCTGCAGAATGACGCCGTTATGGACGTGTCTCAGGTTCTGCAGACCTATGTATACTATCAGACCTTCAACAGCGGCGGCATTCCGGACTACGGCTACACCACCGCCATCGGTCTGTTCCGCTCCCTGGTCGGTATGACCCTGATGCTGATCTGCAACTACGCCAGCAAGAAGGTCCGCGGCCGCGGCATCGTGTAAGAAAGGAGGATGTGACAAGATGGAAGCTACCAAGACCAATGTACAGCGTCCCCGCAAGCCGCTGAATATCTTCCCCTATATCAACGGCGTTCTGTTTGTGATCATCTGCCTCATCATCCTCGTGCCCATCTGGAAGGTGCTGGTTGACTCCTTCGACCTGACCACCGGTTACGGTATGAAGCTGTGGCCCGATCACTTCGGTCTGGACGGCTACAAGACCGTGCTGACCAATCCTTCTCTGGTGACGCCTCTGATGAACAGCGTCATCACCACCCTGAGCGGCACCATCCTGGGCCTGCTGCTGTCCACTCTGGGCGCGTATGTGCTGATCCAGTTTGACATGCCCGGCCGCGGCCTGTTCGCCGGTATCCTCATGTTCACCATGATCTTCTCCGGCGGCATGATTCCCTCCTACATCGTGATGCGCAACCTGGGCCTGACCAACACCCTGTGGGTGGTCATCCTGCTGCCTGCCATCAACGTGTACAACCTGGTGCTGATGCGCAACTTCTTCGAAGGCATCCCCACCTCTCTGTTTGAGTCTGCCACCCTGGACGGCTGCACCCCCATGCAGATCTTCTACAAGATCGTGCTGCCCCTTTCGAAGGCTGCGCTGGCCTCCATCGGCCTGATGTTCGCCGTTTCCTACTGGAACGACTATACCAACTACAAGCTGTACATCACCAAGGCCAACCTGTACAACTTCCAGATGAAGCTGCGCTCCATGATGATGGGCTCCAACCTGCCCACCGCCGTGGGTTCCGCCTCTGAGAACACCGTGCAGAACGCGGCTGTGATCATCGCTATCCTGCCCTTCATGATCCTGTACCCCTTCCTGCAGAAGTACTTCGTCAAGGGCATCAACATCGGCGCCGTCAAGGAGTAAGAGGGCAACGCTCTCCGGCCTGTCCGCAACCGGACTGGCTGACTCCGGTCAGGCTTGCGTCCGTGTAAAAATGCGGCGCGTAACCGAAAAAGGGAAGAACCGACTGCTGTCGGTTCTTCCTTTTTTTATATGACAGGCGGCTGGGGGGAAGGTAAAGGAGAATCGTTTCGCGAATACATATGTAAGCGCATCCATGCGTACAAAGGAGGATTACGATGACCACGATTTTCTGGGCTGGCGATTCCACCGTCCAGCAGAACAGCATTGAGACCTACCCGCAGACTGGTATCGGTCAGGAGTTCATCCGTTTCGTCCGCCGCGGCGAGGTGCAGATAGAGAATTATGCCGTCAACGGCCGCAGCACCAAATCCTTCATTGACGAGGGCCGTATGGCGGTGATCTATGACCGGATCAGGGAAGGCGACTTCCTCTTCATCCAGTTCGGTCATAATGACGAGAAGTCCGAGGATCCCACCCGCTATGCGGATCCTGACGTGGAGTTCCCCACCAATCTGGGCAAGTTTGTCAACGTGGCCCGCAACAAGAAGGCCACGCCGGTATTCATTACCCCTCTGACCCGCTACCGTGACGAGGACGTGAAGGTGGCCAATGAGGATCTGTATGATCATGTGCTATGGCGCGAGTCCATGCTCCGTACGGCGGAGAAGCTGGGCGTGGCCTGCATCGACCTGACTACCCTTTCCCGCGAGCTGGTGAAGAGCCGCGGCAAGGCGGCCCGGCAGGAGTACTACATGAATCTGCCCGCCGGCGTGTATGCGCACTTCCCCGAGGGGCAGAAGGACAACACCCACCTGCAGCCCGCCGGTGCGCTGGCCTTTGCCGGTCTCATTGCCAAGGCGCTGCACGAGATGGGCGGCGAGTATGCCGGGCTTCTCTGCGACGGCATCGATCAGTGGCTGAACGAGACTGCCAACTTCGGCATTGCCAACTCTGCTGCACAGGAGGTTGAACTGTAATGGACAAGCTCTACTTTGCCGACAACGGCGACGGCACCTACCGCAATCCGATTATCTTCTGCGATTATTCCGATCCGGACGCCATCCGCGTGGGCGATACCTACTACATGACCGCCTCCACCTTCAACTATACCCCGGCGCTGCCCATCCTGATCAGCAAGGATATGATCAACTGGAAGCTGGTCAACTATGCCCTGAAGACCGTGCCCGATGGCTATGACGGACAGCCCCGCCATGCTCACGGCATCTGGGCGCCGGCAATCCGCTATCACAACGGTGAATTCTATATCTTCGTAGGCATGCCCGACGAAGGTATCTATATGCTGAAGACGAAGGATCCTCTGGGCGAGTGGGAGGCTCCGGTGTGCGTGCTGCCCGGCAAGGGCCTGATCGATCCCTGCCCCTTCTGGGACGACGACGGCCGGGCATATGTGATCCACGGCTATGCCAAGAGCCGCATCGGCTTCAAGAGCTGGCTGGGCATCTTCCCCATCAGCCCCGACGGCAAGCGCGCCATCGGCGACGATCACCTGCTGTACGACGGCACAAGGTTCCATCCCACCATGGAAGGCCCCAAGGTGCACAAGCACAACGGCAAGTACTACATCTTCACCCCCGCCGGCGGCGTGGCAACCGGCTGGCAGGTGGTGCTGCGCGCGGACAATGTCATGGGCCCCTACGAAGATAAGGTGGTACTCAAGCAGGGCTCCAGCGTTACCAACGGCCCTCATCAGGGTGCGTGGATCGAGGGTCTGGAGGGCGAAAACTGGTTCATGCACTTCCAGAGCCGCGGCCTGTACGGTCGCATCACCCATCTGCAGCCCATGACCTGGGGCGAGGACGGCTGGCCCCGCATGGGCATGGAGGATCCTACCCCTGTGCCGCCGGAGTCCATCAATCAGGGCGAGGATGCGGGCGAGGCTTCGCTGATCGCCAATGCGGCGGACTGCGGTATCCCGGTGCAGGAGTGGCGCAAGCCCGCAGGCCCGGAGTGCGAGCGCGTCTCTGAGCAGGCCAGCGATGATTTCCAGGGCCCGCTGGCGCTGCAGTGGCAGTTTATGGGCAACTGGCGCGAGGAATTCTATCAGGTGGGCGGCGGCAGGCTGCGCCTGAATGCATGCCAGCTGCCCGACGGCGGCGACCGGCTGTGGCAGTGCCCTCAGGCCCTGACCCAGAAGATCTGCGCTCCTGCGTTCTTTGCTACTACCACCATGGACGCCTCCGGCCTGAAGGCCGGTGAGCAGGCCGGCTTCGCGCTGGTGGGCGGACAGTATGCCTACGCTGCGCTGCGCAGGCAGGAAGAGGGCATGGAGCTGGTCTACGTTACCAGCGACGGTGCGGATCACGCCGAGACCGTGCATGAATCCATCCCTGTGGATTCCGATAAGATCACCTTCCGTATGACGCTGCTGCCCACCGGCTTTGCTGAGGCGGTCACCACCTTTGAGTACAGCGTGGACGGCGAGAATTTCCTGCCCGTTGGCAAGCCCTTCTCCCCGGCCCGACACACCTGGGTGGGCGTGCGCATGACGCTGTTCGCCATGCCCATGAATGCCGGTAAGGATCAGGGCGGCTATGCGGAGTTCGGTCCGTTCCATGTAGAGCCTGTGGAGGTACTGTAATGAACGGTGAACAGCTGCGCGAGGTTATCCTCCGCAACGATCTGGAAACCCTGCGGCGCGAGCTGCCGCTGAATCCGCCCCTGCTGGATTATGTAGGCGAGGAGGGCTATGCCCTGTCCTACCTTGGCATGCGCTGCGGCGATCTGAATATGGTGAAGTACCTGGTGGAGCTGGGCCTGCGGATGAACCTGATCAACGTGGACTCGCAGGGCAGGGATCATCTGCACCACGCCGCCGCCTCCGGCGACGTGGAGAAGTGCCGGTATCTGGTGGAGCGGGGCGGCATGGACGTTCTGCGCGGCGACAACGGCCTCGAAACTCCCTTTGATATCGCGCACCGCATGGGACATAAGGCGCTGGAGGCGTATTTTGCGTCTGTCGTGGGCGCGCCCTATGACCAGCTGTACAGGAATCCCATTCGCCGGGGCTTTTTCCCGGATCCGTCCATCGTCCGCGTGGGCGAGGACTACTATATGGTCAACTCCACCTTCATTTTCTTCCCTTGCATTCCCATCAGCCACAGCCGGGATCTGGTGCACTGGGAGGTCATCGGCCACGCCATCACCAATCCCGAATGGGCGCATGTGGAGGGGCTGGAGGGCGGCCGCGGATACTGGGCGCCTGATATTTCCTACTGCAACGGCCGGTGGTACATTTGCGCCACGCTGCGCCTGAACGATACCGGCGCGGTTCGCCGCCGCCAGATGGTGGTCACGGCGGAACGGCCCGAGGGCCCGTATTCTGAGCCGGTGTTCTTCGAGGAGGACGGCATCGATCCCAGCATCTTCCATGACGACGATGGGCGGCACTACATGCTGCTCAACCGGGGTGCACGGATCTTTGAGATCGACGAAACCGCTACGAAGCGCCTCTCCGAGACCACGCTCCTGTACTACGGCAGCAACAAGCGCGCGCCGGAGGGCCCGCATATCCTCAAGAAGGACGGCTGGTACTACCTTTTCCTGGCAGAAGGCGGCACAGGCATGGGTCACCGGGAAACCGTGGCCCGCTCCCGCACGCTGCACGGCGTGTACGAGCCCTGCCCCTACAATCCCGTCATCCGCCAGTGGGACGAGCGAGCGCTGATCCAGCGCTGCGGCCACGCCAAGCCTGTTTCCACGCCGGACGGCCGGTGGTACTTCGTCTACCTGTGCGGCCGGGCGCTGGACGGCCAGTGGACCATGCTGGGCCGTGAAACGGCGCTGGATCCCTTTACGTGGACGCCGGACGGCTGGCCGCTGCTGAATCAGGGCCGGGGCGTCAGCACGCAGAATGTGATGCCGCTGCCTGCGGCTCCCATCCCGGAGGCAAAGACGGATTGGGTCACCCCCAGACCGCCGCAGGAGGGGCAGATCAGCTGGCAGGACGGCTGCGTTACCCTGCAGGGCAGCGAACATCCCATGACGGACACCCGCTGCCGGAGCATCCTTCTGCAGCGGCAGACGGCCTTCCGCTTTACCTTCAGCGCGGAGATGACCGTTCCCGCTTCGGGCGACGCGGGCCTTACCTGTTACTACGATGAGAACTCCTTCCTGACTCTCGGTGTGAAGGACGGGGCGATCCGCGTGACCGAGCAGGCAGGCGAGGAATTCCGCCTCTACGAGACGGAGCTGACCGCGGAGGAAGGCGAGCTGCTGCGCCTGTCCGTGCAGGCGGATGGGCTGACCCGCACTCTGTATGTGAACGACGAACCCGCCGCGACGCTGGAGAACGTAACCTATCTGGCGGACGAGGGTGTGAAGATCGGCAAGCGCTTCACCGGAGCGATGGTGGGCGTGTATGCGGTGGACTGCACGGCGGAGTTCAGCGGAATGACCTATTGCGAGGAATAAAGTAAAGACGGTACGGAGCATTTGCTCCGTACCGTCTTCTTGTTATCACGCCCTTACCTTGATACGGGATTTCTTCCATATTCCGGTAAAGTAGAGGATCGCCAGCAGAATGGCTGCAATGCCGTTGGACAGCACCACCGAGTACCAGATGCTCTCTACGCCCATATGCATCACATGCTGGAAGAACCATAGTGTGGCGAAGCGCAGCACCCAGATGCGGGTGATGTTGAGCGTCATGGTTACCTCAGTATGGCCCGTGCCCTGGAACAGGTTCATGATCGAATCATGCACGGCGTTGGTCCAGCACCAGAAGGCGATGATGCGCAGGTAATCGCCCGCCATGGCGATGACCGACGCGTCGGTTGTGAATATGCGCACGATGGCGGTGGAGAGGGCGGGACGGGAGAGGATCATGCCGCCGGTGAACAGCAGTCCCGTCGCCATGAGCATGCTCAGCAGGAAACCCCGGTGGGCGCGCTGGGGCTGATTGGCGCCCATGTTCTGGCCCACAATGGTGCTCACAGCGCTGCCGATGGAAATGGAGGGCAGGGAGATCAGGCTGTTGATCTTGTTGCCGATGCCGTAGGCCGCTACTGCGTCCACGCCGTAGACAAGCACGTTGCGGTACATCAGCAGAAAGCCCAGCTGGAACATGCTGGTACCCAGCGCTGTGGGCAGGCCGATGCGCAGCACGTCCTTCATCAGGGGGATATCGGGGCGCATGTCGCTGCGGGTCAGGTGGATGGTTTCCCTGCGATTGCACAGCAGACGGAAGGCAATCACGGCAGGCACGGCCTTGGCCAGCACCGTGGACAGCGCAGCGCCGGAAGCGCCCATATCGAAGGTGATCATCAGCAGGGGATCCAGCGCCATGTTGACGCTGATGCCCAGGAGATTCAGCAGCATGGGGCGCGCGGTATCGCCCTGCGCCTGCCGGACGGCCTGATAAATATTCACCATCAGCAGGAAGGGCATATCCAGAATCACGATGCGCAGATAGCTGACGCTGTGCTGCCAGGTGACGCCCTCTGCGCCCAGCCATGTGACGATGGCAGGGGTCAGCAGCGCCAGCGATACGGCGCACAGTACGGAGAATACCATGGTGACGGTGAAAATCTGGTTGGCGATGCGCCGCGCGCTGGTCATTTTGCCTGCGCCAACATACTGGGAGATCATGACCGAGCCTGCCACGGTGGCTCCAAGACCGAAGCGCAGCACAATGTTCTGTACCGGCGTGACCAGATTGATGGCGGCCAGCGGCTCGGTGCCGATTTTGCCAAGCCAGTAGGTATCGGTCAGGTTATAGACCGTCTGCAGAAAACTGTTGAGGATTACGGGAACGGCAATGGCAAGGATGGCATGCACCATATTGCCCCGGAGGATCAGCTCTGTATTGGTGCGCGAAAGCTTCTTCACGCAGGACGCCTCCTTTGCGGATAATCAAAAAAATGAACAGTACCATTATAGCACAGCGGAACCTGAAATGAAAGCGCTTCCGGCGGAAGAATGTGGATGCAATAGGCCTCGGGATGTGCTATACTCTTGGTATACAAGCTGCGGGAGGAACCGGATATGCTGTTTACCAATCAGGCTCGGGGCTGCTTTGCCAAGGATCCGGCAGTAGTGCGCTTCAAGGGCCGCTATTACCTCTACCATACCTTTCATTTCGAGGGCCCCGGGGATCGCTACGGAGTCGCCGTCGCAGTCTCTGATGACATGGAAAACTGGTCCCTTGCCGGCGAGCTGCCGCAGGATACGCCCTGCGAGGCCCGGGGCAGCGCGGCGCCTGCCGCCATTGTGCTGGATGGACGGGTGCATCTGTTCTACCAGACCTACGGCAACTGGCGCACGGACGCCATCTGCCATGCGGTATCGGAGGACGGGGTACAATTCGTGAAGAATCCGGAGAATCCGGTGTACGCCCCGCCCGGCACATGGTGCTGCGGCCGCGCCATCGATGCGGACGTGTGCGTGTTCCGCGGCCAGCTGTACATGTATTTCGCCACCCGCGACCATGACATGCGGGTGCAGAAGATCGGCGGCGCGAGGGCTGCGCTGGATTCCGGCTTCGGCAGGGCAGCATGGACGCATCTGGCGGAGCAGTCGCTGTTGACGCCGGAAATGAAGTGGGAGCAGGAATGCATTGAGGCTCCGGCTACCATTGTGGAGGATGGAAAGATCTACATGTTCTACGGCGGTGCGTACAACTGCAGTCCCCAGCAGATTGGCTGTGCGGTATCGGAGGACGGCGTGTTCTTCCGCCGCGTGTCCAATGAACCTCTGCTGCCTTGCGGCGGGCCCGGCGCGTGGAACAGCTGCGAGTCCGGTCATCCCTATGCTTTCCGGGATGACGACGGACGGGCGTACCTGTTCTATCAGGGGAGTCCGGACATGGGCAAGACCTGGTACCTCAGCCGCAGGGAGATCCTCTTTGAGGACGGCATGCCCCGCCTGACGGAGCCCGATGATTTGACATGATCCGGAATATCCTGTATAATATCCGGTAATGACTCTGCGCTGCAGAAGGAGAGAAAAAACATGGATATCAAGGCATACGTCAGGGATTTTCTGTCTGACTACAAGCCCTACAAAACCTATTGGAATTATGAGGACGGCTGCGTGCTGAAGGGCTGCGCCGATCTTTACCGTGCGACGGGCGACGAGGCGTACCGCAGCTTTGTGCTCGGTTATCTGGAGACGTACGTCCGGCCTGACGGTTCCATTCCCAATTACGAGAGCCATAAGTACAATATTGACAGCATCAACAGCGGCAAGGCGCTGTTCTTCGGTCTGGACGAGACCGGCGACGAGCGCTACCGTAAGGCTATTGAATATCACGCCCGGCGGCTGGGGGAGCATCCCCGCTGCGCCTGCGGCAGCTTCTGGCACAAGGACAGCTATCCCAACCAGATATGGCTGGACGGGCTGTATATGGCTCAGCCCTTCTATATGGAGTACGAAGCCCGGTTTGACGGCATGGCGAAGCTGCATGATATCACCAGCCAGTTCCGCAATGTGCGCCGTCATCTGTGGAACGGGGAGAAGGGCCTGAACTACCACGCCTGGGACGAGGCGAAGATTCAGCCCTGGTGCGACAGGAAAACCGGCCTGAGTCCCAACTTCTGGCTGCGCTCCACCGGCTGGTACCTGATGGCGCTGATCGACTGCATCGATCTGTGCCCGGAGATGCTTTACGAGCACTACCGCGCGCTGGTGGATCTGTTCCGCGAGAGCATGAAGGGCGTGCTGCGGTATCAGGCGGAGGATGGCCTGTTCCGTCAGGTGATCGACCGCGCCGACGTTCCCGGTAACTACACCGAGACCTCCGGCTCCGCCATGATCGCCTATGCGCTGCTTAAGGCGGTCCGCCTCGGCGTGATGAACGGCGAAAAGTACCTGCCCGCTGCCAAAGCCATCTTTGAGGCTTTGGTCAGCTGCAAGCTGAAGCAAAACGGCGATAAGGCCGAGCTTACGGATATCTGCCTGATGGCGGGCCTTGGCCCGGGCGAGAAGCGCGACGGCTCCGTGGCGTACTATCTGTCCGAGCCCCGGGTCAGCGACGACAGCAAGGGCGTGGGCCCCTTCATGATGGCATGGGCCGAATACCTGCAGGCGAAGTAACGGAGGAAGAGCATCCATGGAACTGACGAAACTGTTTGTATCCGGCCGCAGCGCCACCTTCTGCCTCGCAGACGGCGGACTGTATCATACGGAAAAGGTATACGACCTGAAGCTGAACGGCAAAAGCTGGGGGCAGGCTGATACGGTGGTCACCAGCATCTACGGCCTGTGGCCTGATACGGAATACCATCTTCAGGTGCTGGAGGACGGCAAGGTGGTTGCCGAAGACTCCTTCCGCACAGAGGCGGAAAGCTTCACGCTGGACGTACGCCGCTTCGGCGCGGTGGGCGACGGCGTGCACGACGACACGCCGGCCATTCAGGCCGCTATCAACTGCTGCCCGCCGAAGGGCCGCGTGCTGATCCCTGCGGGCCGCTACCATGTGCTGCCCATATGCCTGAAGAGCCATATCCGCCTTGAGATCGCCGAGGGCGCGGAGCTGCTGTTGGCTACCGACCGCAGCCGTTTCCCAATTCTTCCCGGCGTGACCGAATCTACCGACGAAACCCGCGACCTGTACCTGGGCTCGTGGGAAGGTAATCCGCTGGACGCCTACGCCGCCATGATCTACGCCTATCAGGCGGAGGACGTGGTTATCTACGGCAAGGGCGTGCTGGAGGGACGGGCGCAGGAGAGCGACTGGTGGGTCAACCCCAAGGTGCGCCGCGGCGCATGGCGGCCCAGAATGTTTTTCATCATCGACTGCAAGGACGTGACGGTGCAGGGCGTGACCTTCCGCAACAGCCCGGCCTGGCATCTGCAGCCCTACTTCAGCAAGCATATGAAGTTCCTCAACGTCAGCGTGCTGGCCCCCGCCAACAGCCCCAACACCGACGGCTTTGATGCGGAGAGCTGCGACGATATCCTGCTGGCCGGCGCTCATTTCTCGCTGGGCGACGACTGCATCGCCCTCAAGAGCGGCAAGCTCTACATGGGCGCGAAGTTTGCCACCCCCTGCAGCAACGTGGACATTCTCCATTGTCTGATGGAAAACGGTCACGGCGGCATGACGCTGGGCAGCGAAATGGCCGGCGGTATGAAGA
This sequence comes from Clostridia bacterium, assembly GCA_017471885.1. GTDB lineage: Bacteria > Bacillota > Clostridia > Christensenellales > Aristaeellaceae > UBA11524. The sequence goes on from JAFURI010000098.1 coordinate 26,277, forward strand.
ACATCACCCTGCGCAACTGTCTGATGCGCAACACCGACCGTGGTCTGCGCGTGAAGACCCGCCGGGGCCGCGGCAAGGACGGCGTGATCGACGGCATCCTGTTCGACAATGTGAAGATGGAGCATGTGGGTACGCCCTTTGTGGTCAACTGCATGTACTTCTGCGATCCCGACGGCAAGAGCGAATATGTGCAGAGCCGCGAGATCCAGCCGGTGGACGAGCGGACTCCCCGCATTGGCAAGGTAGCCTTCCATAATGTGCAGGCTACGGACGTGACCTGTGCCGGTTACTTCCTCGGCCTGCCGGAGAAGCCCATCGAGCATGTGGAGATGGAGAACGTCACCATCTCCTGCGATCCTGATGCGCAGGAAATGCAGCCTGCCATGGCGGGCGGCGTGGAATGGTGCGCGCGCAAGGGCGTGGTAGCGATTAATGTGGATCTGATCACCATGAAGAACGTGTCCATCACCGGTCAGGACGGCGTGAAGCTGGCCTGCGAGGGCGTGGGCGAATTCGTGGAAGAATAAGCGTATGCATCCTCCGGATACCTGTATGGATCCGGAGGATTTTGATTCCGGGGAGGATGAACGCCCCTCCGCCCAGAAAGGACTTGGAGCAGATGAACGAGATACGCAACAATCCCCTTGTCACACGGCAGGATCTCATCCGGGGCGCGGTGCAGCTGATGGAGCCCGCCGCGCGGTGCCTCACTCCCGGCTGCGCACGGCTGCAGATTGGCTGCGGATCGGCTCACTATTCCGAGGACGTGGCGGGGATGGAGGGCTTCAGCCGGATCATGTGGGCGCTGACGCCTATGCTGATCAGCCGCAGTCCCGAAGCTGAACCGTTCTGGCGGCTGTGGCGGGAAGGAATCATTCACGGTACTGATCCGCAGCATGAAGAATACTGGGGCGATATCGGCCCCTTCGATCAGCGCATGGTGGAGATGGCCGTGATGGGCATGGCGCTTTGTTTCGTTCCGGAGCGCTTCTGGGGCGACCTTTCGCCGGAGCAGCAGGAGAACCTGTATGCGTGGCTGAACCAGATCAACATCCACGACATGCCGAAAAACAACTGGCGGTTCTTCCGGGTGCTGGTGAACGTAGGCTTCCGGAAGATCGGCCGGGCGGTGGATCAGGCACGGATGGAGGAGGACCTGAACCTGGTGGAGAGCCACTATGTATCCGACGGCTGGTACTTTGACAAGGCCACCCAGCGGGATTACTACACCCTGTGGGGCTTCCACTATTACGGGCTTGTGTACGCCGCGGTGATGAAGGATGAGGATCCACTGCGGTGCGCGCGGTTTATCGAGCGGGCAAAGCTGATTGCGCCCCGATTCGCCTGCTGGTTTGACGCACAGGGGCGGGCCATCCCCTATGGACGAAGTATGACCTATCGCTTTGCACAGGCCTCCTTCTGGGCAGCTATGGCGCTGTGCGGCGTGACCACGGAGGAGCTTGGCTGGGGCGAAATCAAGGGCCTTTTGCTGCGAAACCTCCGCGCATGGATGCAGCTGCCCATCTTCGACCGGGACGGCGTGCTGACCGTGGGCTACGGCTATCCCAACTTGTGCATCTCGGAGGGCTATAACGCGCCGGGCTCGCCCTACTGGGCCATGAAGGCTTTTGCCGTGCTGGCCCTGCCGGAGGAGCATCCCTTCTGGCAGGCGGAGGAGAAGCCGTATACGCCGCCGCAGGTCTTTCTGGACGAGCAGGTGCGTCTGCTGCTGACCCGGGATGAGCGCGGCAGTCAGGTGATCGCCTACACAGCGGGCAACCATGCCTACGAGCATATGCACGAGGATGAAAAGTACGAGAAGTTCGCCTATTCCAGCCACTTCGCCTTCTCTGTGGTGAAGGAGGCCGGCACCCTTGCCAAGGGCGCCTATGATTCCATGCTGGCGGTGAAGACGGCGGGCCGGGATTTGTGGCATGCCCGCAGCGGCTGCGACAGCTTCCGGATGGAAAAGGATCGGATCAGCTGCACATGGTCGCCAGCGGAGGGCGTGAGCATTGACACCGTGATTATTCCTGCGGGCGCATGGCATGTGCGGCGGCATATCATCCGCACAGACCGGACGCTGGAAGCCGCCGAGGGCGCCTTCGCGGTGAAGAAGGACTGGGCAGGGACGCGTCCCTGCGACAGGATCGCATCCATCAGGGAAGCAGACGGGCGTCACGCGCTGGCTCACGGCGATAAAGGCAGCAGCGGTGTGTGGGCGATTGCGGGCTATGACCGGGGCGAGGTGCTTCATGTGGAGTGCAACACCAACCTGATGCACCCCCGCACGGTGATTCCCACCCTGCACGCGGTGATTCAGCCCGGCGAGACGAAGCTGATCTGCGCCGTGTTCGCCTCCGCAGTGGATGAGAAACCGGAAACTGTACCGCAGGAGGTGCTTGACATTGCAAAAGCGTTATGAAGAGATTGCCTGCCGTCTGGCGGACAAATTCCGCCGCAGCGCCGCCGTGGCAGCGCAGGATGGGCTGATACCCTACAAGAGTGAGAACGGGCGGTGGATTCCCTCGCCCTACGACGGCAACAGCTGGTGGACGGGCGGCTTCTGGCCAGCGTTGATGTGGCAGATGTACGTTATGACCGGGGAAGAATCGTTCATGACGGAGGCGCGTCGTGCGCAGAAGCTTCTGGTGGAGGAATTTCGCAGCTTCACGATGCTGAATCATGACGTGGGCTTTATGTATCTTCTTTCCTGCGGCGCTGATTACAAGATCACCGGCAACCGTCAGGCGAGGGTGGATACGCTGCATGCAGCTCATATTCTTATGGGGCGAAACAGCGGCGTGGGATACATCCGCGCGTGGAATCCGCCGGAGCGCATGGGCTACGCCATCATCGACTGCATGATGAATCTGACGTTGCTTTTCTGGTCGTCCCGGGAGACGAAGGATCCACGCTTTGCCAAGCTGGCCGTCACCCACGCGGATACCACCCTGCGGGAGTTTGTCCGCGAGGACGGATCGGTCAGCCACATTGTTGAGTTTGATCCGCAGACCGGGGCGCGGGTGCGGGAGCACGCAGGACAGGGATTCTGCCTGGGATCCAGCTGGAGCCGCGGACAGGCATGGGGCCTGTACGGCTTCACCCTGGCGTACATGAATACCAAGGATGAAAGGTATCTGCAGGCGGCAGAGAAGATTGCTGCGTACTTCATGGCGCATATCCGACCTGACGGACTGACGGACTGCGACTTCTGCCAGCCCAGGGACGAGAAGCGGATTGACAACATCGCCGGTGCCTGCGCAGCCTGTGCGCTGCTGGAATTGCACAAGCTGACCGGCAGACAGGCTTATTTGGACAGCGCGCTGAAGCTGGTGGACGGCATTATTGATCACTGCGCCGACTGGAGCGAGAAAATCTGCGGCGTGATGACCCATTGTACTGCCAGCTACCATGATGACGGCGCAGGTCGCCATACTAACATCACCTACGGCGATTACTTCTTCGCGGAGGCCATTGCCAAGCTGGTGGGCAAGGATCCCATGCTTTGGATCTGATTCCACGCAAAAAAAGAACAGGCTTGTCAGCCTGTTCTTTTTTATGGGCGTTACATCCCGGCGGTCTTCTTCATTTCCTCGGTCATGCGGGTCTTGAAGGTTACGTTCAGCACCGCGAAGCCCACCAGCAGCACCACGGTCACGAAGATGGCGCTCATGCCGCCGGTGAAGCCGAAGACCTCCGCCAGCGAGCCCACCACCGTAGGCATCAGGATCGCGCCGGAGGAGCCGATGGCCAGAATGGCGCTGGTGGCCATGGGGTAGGTGTTGGTGAAGATGGCTGCGTCGGAGTAGATCATGGGGCAGATGCCGGCCATGCACAGGCCCAGACCCGCCACGGAGATGGTGGCCATGGGGATGGAGGAGCTGATCAGCATCAGGAAATAGAAGATGGCCATGCCGATGCTGGACACCATCATCATGATCTTCTGGCTCACCTTGGCCGACAGCGCGGCGCAGGTGAGGCGGCCCACCAGCATCACCACCCACAGGAGGCTTGCCATGGTCTGGCTGTAGCTGACGGGATCAGAACCGGAGGCGGCGAGGGCAGCCACCAGATTCTCCTTGTTCTGGAAGTAGGTGACCAGCCAGCCGTTGATGGCATACTCGCTGCACAGGTAGCAGAACATCATGGCGGCGAGGATCAGGAAGGAAGGGTTCTTAAGGAAGATCCAGGTGGTATTGCCCTTGTCCTTGCGGTCGAGGGTATCCTGCTTGAGCTTCATCCGGCTCAGGTTGAACACGCTGATGCAGCCGCAGACGAGCACAAAGGCAAGGCCGATCTTCCAGCCGAAGGCATTGCGCAGGTACAGGAACACCAGAGGAGCGATGATCGCGCCCACGGCAAAACTGCTGTGCAGCAGATTCGCCGCCGCAGGGCTGCCGCCGGACACCTGATTGACCATGCGGTTGTCAAAGTTGCTGACGCTGCCGCGGCCGAAGCCGATCAGCAGGAAGGCCAGGAACAGCCATGCAGGCCAGCCCATCAGGGTCATCATGAAGTAGCCGACAAAGGCCATGGCGGACAACAGGGTGATGGAGCGGCGCTGGCCCAGCCACAGGGGCACCATGCCGCTGACAAAGCCTGCGATCAGGTTGCCCGCAGAATGGGCGGACAGGAACAGGCCGCTGGTGGTGTCGGACAGGTTATAGGCAGCCTTCAGGTCGGGCATGACGCTGCCCATGGTCAGGGACAGCATGCCGTTGCAGAAGAAGGCGAAGAAGCAGGTGATCAGGGTGCGCTTGTCGTTGCGGTCAAGCTTCTTGAAAAACGAGAACATGATGGGACTCCTTTACAGGTGATGGCAGAGAAAGGCGGGACGCTTGCACGTCCCGCAAAAGACATTTCAGGGTTGCATCGAAGGGCCAAAGCCCTTCGATTGTGATCGTACCAGTGAGAGTCTGCAAGCCTCGTCAAAATGCTTGCATTTTGACGAAACGCTTACAGCGTGACGCCCGTCTTGAAGATAGCCAGATCGTGGAAGCCGCGCTCTTCGGAGCAGGTGAGCTTGCCGCTGGACACCGCCAGCACATAGTCCATCAGATCCTGACTCAGCTCAGGCAGGGACTTGCCGTCGGACAAAAGCTGGCCGGCGTTGAAGTCGATCCAGCCGTGCTTCCTGGTGGCCAGAGGCGTGTTGGTGGAGATCTTCACGGTGGGCACGGGGGAGGCAAAGGGCGTGCCGCGGCCGGTGGAGAACAGCACAATCTGCGCGCCCGCAGCGGCCAGCGCGGTGGAGGCCACCAGATCGTTGCCGGGGGCGGACAGCAGGTTCAGGCCGGGATTCTTGACCTGCTCGCCGTAGGCCAGCACGTCCTTGACGGGAGCGAAGCCGCTCTTCTGGGTGCAGCCCAGCGCCTTGTCCTCCAGGGTGGAGATGCCGCCGGCCTTGTTGCCGGGAGAGGGATTCTCGTAGATGGTCTGATGATGCTCCTCAAAGTAGCGCTTGAAGTCGTTGATGAGCTTCACGGTCTTACGGAACATATCCTCGGTCTCGCAGCGATCCATCAGGATGGTCTCCGCGCCGAACATCTCGGGCACCTCGGTGAGGATGGTGGTGCCGCCCTGAGCCACCAGCAGGTCGGAGAAGCCGCCGATGACGGGGTTGGCGGTGATGCCGCTGAAGCCGTCGGAGCCGCCGCACTTCAGGCCGATAACCAGCTTGGAGGCAGGGCAGGGCACGCGGACTTCGTCACGCATGTTATCAGCCAGCTCCTTGAGGAGCTTCATGGCCTCGGCATGCTCGTCCTCCACGTTCTGGCAGACCAGGAAGCGCACGCGGGACTTGTCATAGTCGCCCATGTACTGTTCCACGATAGCGGCGGAAGAGTTCTCGCAGCCCAGACCCAGCACCAGCACGCCGCCCACATTGGGATGGGTAGCCAGGTTGGCCAGAATCTGACGGGTGTTCTCCTGATCATCGCCCATCTGGGAGCAGCCGTAGGGATGGGGGAAGGCATTGACCACTTCCACGCCGCCGCCTACCAGGGACTGGGCGTCCTTTTCCAGCTCCCTGACGATGTCGTTCACGCAGCCCACGGTGGGCAGGATGCGCAGCTCGTTGCGCACGCCCACGCGGCCGTCCTTGCGGGGATAGCCCATGAAGGTGGCGGGCTCCTTCGCTTCCACAGTGGGGAAGGTGGGGTGATACTCATATTCCAGCTCGCCGGAGAGCAGGGTGTGCAGATTCTGCACGTGGATATGGCCGCCCTTCTTCACGTCGGACTTGGCATAGCCGATGGGGAAGCCGTACTTGATGACCTTCTCGCCCTGGGGGATATCCTCCAGCGCAACCTTGTGACCGGCGGGGATGCTGGTCAGGGTAGTGACGGTAATGCCGTCCACCTCGATGGTGACGCCTTCCTCAATGACGGACAGGGCGACGGCGACGTTGTCCTTGGGCGTGATTCGCAGCAGCTCAGCCATGGGAAAAAACCTCCAATCACAGGAATACGCGGGAGTCGTCAGCCGGCTCCCGCGATAATGGTTTCAGTTGATCAGCAGGGGAACTTCTCGGTCATGACGGCCTTGACGCCCTTGGCAATAATCTCTTCCAGAGAGGCAGTCACGGACTCGATCAGGCCAGGCACCTTGCACAGGTCGGGGCCGAAGAAGGCTTCGTTGGAGACGAAGGCCTTCACCTGCTCGGCGGGGGTCATATCGCCGGAATTGGCGAAGAACTCCAGCACAGCGGCGTCATCCTGCAGCTGATAGGGCTGACCGTCGCGCAGGCATTCCAGCTTGCCGTCCACGATCTTGCCACCGCGATACAGGCTCATCAGGCTGGCGATGGAGAAGGTCAGACGCTCGGGCAGCTTGCCGGTGCGCTCCATGTAAACCAGCAGGCTGGGCATGCAGCGGGCGCGCCACTTGGACACGCTGTTCAGGCAGATGGACAGCAGGGCGTGCTTGATGAAGGGGTTCTTGAAGCGGCCGGTGACAGCCTCGGCGAAGTTCATCAGATCTTCCTTGGGCAGATCCAGGGTGGGGATGACTTCATCGTAGAGGGTCTTCTGCATGAAGTTCAGGATCATAGGATCGTTCATAGCGTCCAGCACAATGTCGTAGCCGCACTGGAAGGCAGCGGGCACGAAGGAGGTGTGCGCGCCGTTGAGGATGCGCACCTTGCGCTGCTTGTAGGGCTTCTGGTTGTCAGTGTAGATCACCGGCAGGCCGCAGGCGGGCAGGGGCAGATCCTTGCTGATGTCCTTGTCGGACTCAATGACCCACAGGCCGAAGGGCTCGGCGGTGACAATGATGTTGTCCTCATAGCCCAGCTTCTCGCAGATGGCTGCAGCCTCGCCGCGGGGATAGCCGGTCACGATGCGGTCCACCAGGGTGGAGGTGAAGACGCAGGCTTCGTCCAGCCACTTCTCGAACTTCTCGCCCAGGTTCCAGATCTTGGTGAGGGCCTTGACGCACTTCTTCAGCATGATGCCGTTGTCGTCAATCAGCTCCACGGGCAGGATTACCAGACCCTTGTCCTCAGCATAGTTGAAATGCTCGGCGCGCTCGTAGAGGAACTTGGTCAGCTTGCCGGGATAGGTGTTGGGGGGGCACAGCTCCAGCTTGTCGCTCTCGTCCAGCACGATGCCGGCCTCGGTGGTGTTGGACACCACAAAACGCAGGGTCTCGCACTTGGCGTAGTCGGCGTACCTGTCGTAATCAGCGTAGGCGTCCACAGCGTCGGACACGGAGGTGATGACGCGGGTCTGCTCCACAGCCTCGCCGTCCACCAGACCGCGCAGCATCACGGTGTAGCGGTAGTCCTGATCCTTGAAGGCGGGGAACAGGGTGCCCATCTGGATAGGCTTCACCAGAGCGATGGAGCCGTTGAAGTCGGTCTTCTCGTTGGCAATGTCGATGAAGTAGTCCACGAAGGCGCGCAGGAAGTTGCCCTCGCCAAACTGCAGCACCTTCACAGGGCGCTGGGGAGCGGCGGCCATGGATGCGGTCAGGCGTTCCATTTGTAATCCCTCCAAATTGCATTATGTATTTGGCCGGCAATGCGCCGGCGTGAAAATAATTACACGGTACCGCTTACAATTTTACCCCACTTTTACCTTTTCGTCAATCCGTTTTGCAGATTGCGCGGGAATAAATTTGTCGTGGATGTCCTGCGCGCGCTATAATGATCACATTCCGCAGAAAAGAGGTTGCTATTTTGGCGTGAAACGTGTATAATTCTGATGTATGGAGATGCTGTAAACGCTTTCATAAACGCTGCTTTTTTCGAAAGGGATCGGTGCCTTTGAACATCTACGACATTTCCCGTCGGGCAGGCGTGTCCATCGCTACGGTTTCCCGTGTGCTGAACAACAGCCCCCACGTCAGCGAAAACACCCGTAAAAAGGTGATGGCGGTGATCGAGGGCTGCGGCTATGTGCCCAACGCCTTTGCAAGAGGGCTGGGCCTGAACAGCATGCAGACCATCGGCCTTTTGTGTCCCAACGCATCGGATCCCTATCTGGCTCAGGCGCTGGCCAATCTGGAGCGTTCCTTTCGCGCCCACGGCTACGACTGTCTGCTTTCCTGCACGGACAAGGAGCTTTCCGCCCGGATGCAGGGCGTGGAGCTGCTGCGCACCCGGCATGTGGACGGTATGGTGCTGATGGGCTCCTCTTTCATCGAGGCGGAGGACAGGAACAATGATTTCATCCGTGAAGCGGCGAAGGCAGTGCCGATCCTGCTGCTCAACGGTTCCTTCCCCTGTGACAACGTCTACGGCGTGCTGTGCGATGATCAGCGCGCCGCCTGCGAGGCCACGCAGCTGCTGCTGGACAGCGGCCGCAGGCGCATCCTCTACCTCTACCACAGCCAGAACTATTCCGGACGCAAGAAACTGGCAGGCTACTGCGACGCGCTGGCCAGCCGGGGCGTGGAACTCGACGAGAGCCTGATGAGCTACTTCGGCGAGGACAAGACCAGCGTGTATCAGGTGAGGGATCATCTTCTGGCGCTGGAGCGGCAGGGACTTGAATTCGACGCGGTGTTCACCAGCGAGGACATTCTCGCCGTAGGCGCGGTGAAGTACGCTATTGCCGCCGGGAAAAAGGTGCCCGATGATCTGAGCATCATCGGCTATAATAACAGCAGCTACTGCCTTTGCTGCAATCCGGAGCTCACCAGCGTGGACAACAAGCTCAGCGCCATCTGCGACCACATCGTCGCTACCATGATGGGCGTGCTGGAGGGCCGTGAAATGCCCCAGAAAACCGTTTTCACCGGCGAGATCATCCGCCGCGGCTCCACATTGTAACCCTTCCGCACGGTTGCGGATCTGATATAGAGAAGAAGCAAAGGAGAGATTTTCCCATGCAGAAATTCATGGACAAGGACTTCCTGCTCAGCACCGAGACGGCCCGCGTGCTCTATCATGAGTATGCCGCCAAGTGCCCCATCATCGACTACCACTGCCATATCAGCCCCCAGCAGATCTACGAGGATCTGAAGTACGAGAACATCACCCAGGTGTGGCTGGGCGGCGATCACTACAAGTGGCGCCTGATGCGCTGCGCCGGCGTGGATGAGAAGTACATCACCGGCGACGCCTCCGACTACGAGAAGTTCTGCAAGTGGGCCGAGGTTGTGGGCAAGGGCATCGGCAATCCCCTGTACCACTGGTCTCATCTGGAGCTGCAGCGCTTCTTCGGCTATCACGGCGCGCTGTCCAAGAAGACTGTGGACGAGGTCTGGAACATTGCCAACGAGAAGCTGCAGTCTGCGGGCTATTCCGTGCGCGGCCTGATCGAGATGAGCAACGTGGAAACCATCTGCACCACCGACGATCCCATCGACAACCTGGAGTGGCATCAGAAGCTGCTGGAGGACAAGTCCTTCAAGACCAACGTGTGGCCCGCATGGCGTCCCGACAAGGCCGTGAACATCGAAAAGCCCGAGTTCATGGAGTACATCGGCAAGCTGGCTGCCGCCGCTGAAATGGAGATTAAGTCCTTCGCCGACGTGAAGGAAGCTCTCGCCAAGCGCATGGAGTTCTTCCACGCCAACAACTGCTGCCTGTCCGACCACGGCCTGAACTACGTGGTGTACGAGCCCGCCTCCGACGAGACGGTGGAAGCTATCTTCGCCAAGAAGGCTGCCGGCGAGGCTGTGACCGACCTGGAGGTCGCCCAGTACAAGACTGCCTGCATGATGTTCTTCGCCGCTCAGTACAAGAAGCTGAACTGGACCATGCAGCTGCACTACGGCTGCCGCCGCGACAACAACACCGTGCAGTATAAGAAGCTGGGCCCGGATACCGGCTACGACACCATCAACAACTATGCTCCCGTGGATCAGATGGCTGCCTTCCTGGGCGCTGTGGAGGTCGCCAGCGGCCTGCCCAAGACCATCCTGTACTCCCTGAATCCCGCTGACAATCAGGCCATCGACACCCTGTGCGGCTGCTTCCAGTCCTCCGAGGCTGTCAGCAAGATCCAGCACGGCACCGCCTGGTGGTTCAACG
>JAFURI010000099.1 GCA_017471885.1 Clostridia bacterium
CCTTAAGCAGGGGTGCAGGGGGCAGAGCCCCCTGCCGGGATCCAAGGGCAGAGTCCTTGGTTACGCCTCGATGTACTGGCCCAGGCCGCCCCAGGTCTCGTTGAAGATGGCGGGATCCATCACCTTCAGGTCGTCGGCCACGGCGGGGACGAAGTCCATCACGGGCAGAATGTCCTTTTCCAGCGTCAGGCCGGGAGCAATTTCCACGATGGTCAGCTTGCCGTCGATCAGCTTCATCACGCAGCGCTCGGTGATGTACAGCACCTCCTGACGGGGATCCTTGTACTGGGCGGAGTAGGTGATCTGCTCCACGTTCTTCACGAACTTGCGGATGTGGCCTTCCTTGGTCACGGTGATCTTGCCGTTGCCGACCTCATACTCGGCCTTGCCCACCAGCGTGCCGCAGAAGATGACCTTGGGCGTGGTGCGGGTGATGTTGATGAAGCCGCCGGGGCCGGTCAGACGGGGGCCGAACTTGCTGACGTTGTTGTTGCCGTACTGGTCGATCTCGCCGATGCCCAGAATGGTGGCCGTCAGGAAGCCGCCGTCGATCATGTCAAACATGGAGCCGTGCTCCACGATGGCCTCGGGATTGTACGCGCTGCCGAAATTGGGCAGGGCCGCAGGAATGCCGCCCACCATGCCGCTCTCGGTGGTCATGGTGATGTACTCCAGATAGCCTTCCTCGGCCACGATCTTGGCGGTATCGGCAGGCATGCCCACGCCCAGATTCAGGATCGCGCCCTTGCGCAGCTCCATGGCGCAGCGGCGGGTGATGATCTTGCGCTCGTCGAAGGGCAGAGGAGTGATGGCGTTCATGGGCTTGCGGATATCGCCGTTGAAGGCGGGCTCGTAGTATTCGCCCTCGGTCTGCCAGCAGGCGCGCTTGTCGGTGGCGACTACCACATAGTCCACCAGAATGCCGGGGATCTTTACGTCCTTGGGCTTGAGGGTGCCGGCCTTGGCGGTGTATTCCACCTGCACAATGACGATACCGCCGCTGTTGTGGGCAGCGGTCGCCACAGCCAGACCTTCGTTGATAACGCTCTCGTGCTCGAAGGAGATGTTGCCGTTCTCATCAGCGGTGGTGCCGCGCAGCACGGCCACGTCCAGCTTGAAGGAGGGGTAGAACAGGTACTCCTCGCCGTTTACCTCCACCAGCTTCACCAGCTCGTCGGTGGTGCACTGGTTCATCTTGCCGCCGCCCATACGGGGATCCACAAACGTACCCAGACCAACCTTGGTGTACAGACCGGGGCGGCCGGCAGCGATCTCACGCCACAGGTTGACGATAGCGCCCTGCGGCAGGCAGTGGCACTGCAGCTTGTTCTGCACAGCCAGCTCGCGCAGTGCAAAGGCAGAGCCCACGTGCGCGCCGCTCCAGCGGGTGATAAGGCCCTCACCGGCCTCGCCCAACACAGTGACGCCGCGGGTGCGCCAGTCGCCCATGGCGCTGCCCTGACGCAGGGTCAGGTCGCAGGGATGACCGGTCTCCTTGAAATTGTCACGGATAGCGCAGCCGACTTCCTCGGCCCAGCCGGAAAGACCCATGCCGGCGACGGCAATAGTGGAATGGTCGGGAATCAGCGCGGCTGCTTCCCGGGCGGTAACAAACTTGGCCATGACAGGTTCCTCCTTCGGTATCGGTTATTGGTGAAAGGATCAGTTGTTTGCTGTTTTGGGGCTTCTTCAACCGCCTGCGGCTGTGCAGGCGCGGAAAGAGCAAATCAGCGACCGTCTGGAACGGAGCAATGATCAAAATGATTATACCACAAAAAGTGCCAATCAGGAAGACCAAAAGCGCAAATGTCACGAAATGATGCGGCGTACAATCGATTTTTTTGCTGGGATGATATCTGCGACGACCCTGTCTGCCCGTCCTCCGGAGAAAAAACGCATGCTCTCCGCGATCACAGAGGATCAGAGGAGAGCAGCGGAAGATACCGGTGGGAGAGACGGCGTATGATTAGCCCCCGGAAGCAGTATTCGGTTGGCAGAAAGGACAGACTCCGGAATGCGCTGCGGCGAAGTCTCCTGACGTTACCTGAGCCCCAGAAGCTCCTCCGCACGATCGCGCAATTCGCCCGGGCGCACCTTGCCGGTGAGCGTACGGGGAAGATCCTTCATAAAGAGAATGTAACGCGGCACCTTAAAGGCGGAGAGGCGGCCCAGCAGCATGGCGCGCAGCTCATCCTCGGTATAGTGTGGCTCCTCGCCGTGCACCACGCACAGACAGACCTCCTCGCCGTAGTGATCGTCCCGTACGCCGATGACCTTGTACTGGTCAATGCGCTTGTCGCCGGCAAGGAAATTCTCGATCTCAGCGGGGCTGATATTCTCGCCGCCGCGGATGATCAGCTCCTTGAGGCGGCCGGTAATGCGCAGGTTGCCGTTTTCATCCAGACAGCCCAGATCACCGGTGTGGAGCCAGCCGTCGGCGGTGAAGGCCTTGGCGGTCTCATCGGGACGGTGATAGTAGCCCTGCATCAGCACATAGCCGCGAACCTGAATCTCGCCGATCTGGCCTGCGGGCAGCGCCTCGCCGGTCTGCACGTCGGCAATGCGGCCCTCCACATGATCCATGAAGTGACCCACGGTGGTGGACCGCACCTCCAGCGAATCGTCCCGGCGGCATACGGTGATGCCTGCGGTGGCTTCGGTCTGGCCGAGGCTGGACATCAGGGTGAACTGGAATTTCTCCTCGATCTCGCAGAAAAGCTCTTTGGAGTACATGCTGCCGCCAATATAGCCGATGCGCAGACTGGAGAGGTCAAAGCGGTCGAAATCAGGGCGGGCAAGCATGGCGTGGAACAGGGCGGGAACGCAGCTGAGCACGGTGCAGCGGCTGGTGTGGACGGCGTCCAGCAGCACGGCGGTTCTGCGGCTGACGGGGATAAACAGGCAGCCGCCCACCGCCAGCGCAGCCATCACGTTGACGGACAGGCAGAAGCAGTGGAAAATGGGCATTGCCACGCAGAAGCGATCCTCGCAGGTGCAGGCCAGATCATGAGCCTGCAGCACGCCGCTGTTGGCGCGGCTGAAGTGGCTGCTCAGTACGGGCTTGGGGCTGGAGGTGGTGCCGCTGGTAAAGAGGATGTAGGCCGGATCCTCCGTGCGCACCTGCATTTCGGCCTCATGCACCGCATCGATGGAGGCCATGCCGCCTTCCAGATCCGCAGCGGTCAGGTGGCCCTGAGCGTCGCCGGAAAGACCCACGTAAAGAACGCCCTGCAGCAGGGGGCACTCGGGCAGCAAACCCTGTGCGCGGGCGGGGAAGCACACGTCCTTGTAGCCGTCGCCGATCACGAGGAAGCGGATATCGGCGGTATTGATGCGCTCCACCAGCTCGGCATGCTGCAGACTGGTGTTGATCATCGTAACCACGGCGCCGATAAGCGCGCCTGCATGCATCACAAAGATGGCGTTGGGCTCAGCCTCGCACCATACGCCCATGTGGTCGCCCTTTCTCACGCCCCAGCCCAGCAGTATCCGGGCGATGCGGTCGATCTCCGCCTCAAATTCAGCGTAGGTCCACACCCGGCCGTTGTATTCCAGCGCGGGGCGATGGGGATGGGCGGCGGCGCTGCGGCGCAGCAGCTGGCCGATGGTCAGATTCTCAAGTGGCAGCATGTTCCAAAAGCCTCCAGTGTAAAGCATGTATTGACACAGCAAAAGAGCGCGCCTCCACGGTTGTGGAGCCGCAAGCTCTGAAAAGTGTTACCTTTATATATTCGTTTTCATATTGACGATATCCTCCTGAAAAATGCCCAACAGGTCATTATAGACAGCCTGATTGGTAATGCGAAACGGGACTGCCGGCAGAGCCGTTTAGCTGCGGCAGAGGGGGATATCCGGCTGAATACGGGCTGATGTGCAGCATGCACAGCGTCGGAAATGGAGGAAACACAGAGGAGAATTACGGATAAATCTTCGTGAAAGAGCTTGATTCCTGCTGGAATGGCAGGTATAATGGAGACAAAGTATGCAGATAAGGCTGCCGGGATGAATCAAAACGAAGAAATGGTTGTGCGTTTTGCACGACGTTCGGACGGAATCAGCTGCGCAAGGAGGCGACGAGGATGAAGGTTTTTTCCATGCTGATGCTGGAGCACTGGCTGGGCGACAGCCTTGTACGCTGTCATCATGGAACGGAGGAGCCCTGCTGTACGGGAGGAATCCGCCTGCTGGATGACGGGGAGCATCCCTTGATGCCCAGCTGCCTCTATGTGGGCACGCCGGATACGGTGCGCAGGGCCGTTTGCGGAGGACGGGCCGGTGTGCAGGCGGTGGCGATCCTGTGCGCAGGGGGCGAGCCTCTGGAGATTGACGTGCCGGAGTTCCTGACCCTGTTTGAAACCTCGCTTGACCTGATCAGCCTGTACAACAAGGTGCAGGAGCATATCCATGTGTATCAGGACTGGGACAGCGCGCTGCGGCAGGTGGTGTATGCCAACGGCGGTCTGCAGAAGCTGCTGCGGGTAGCCGCAGCGGAGATTGACGCTACCATCCTGCTGGTGAATCCGGGCTACCGGCATATTGCCAGCATTATGCATCCTGCGGTCAGCGAGCCCACGGCGGTGGAGCTCCAGGAAAACGGATACCTGATGTTCGAGACCATACAGGGCATACATCACGAGACGCCCTTGCGGCAGAGCGCCGGGGGCGATCTGGTGGAATACGTCTCCCGCGAAAGCGGCAACTACACCATCATTCGTCTGATCCGCTATCAGGATAATCTGGTGGCAAGGCTGTGCTTTGTGCTCAACGGCCCCAGACCCAACTTCTATTTCTCTGAGCTGACCCGGACGGTGGCCGAATATGTGGCGGAGTACATGCTGGGCAAGCAGGGAATGATCTACGGCGCGAACGCTGCCCTTGGCGCGCTGGCGGCAGATCTGATCGAAGGCCGCCTGACGGATCCGGATGCGCTGGAGCAGCGCCTGAAGCAGATCAAGCTGTCGGTGCGGCGCTTCTATCATGTGGCGCTGGTGCAGTTCAACGGCTGCGGCGAGGTAGGCGGCGTGAAGTGGAACTACGCCATCAGCCTGCTGGAGAGACTGTTTACCCACTGCAACATTGCTACCTACCGGGGCAATATCCTCATGATCATCCGCAAAACCGACCGCAGCAGCCGTCTGTCGTTTGACGAGGCGCGGATGATGCGTATCCTCGAGCAGTACGACGGCTATGCCGCCATCGGCAACGCCACGGAGTTCCTGATGTCCCTGCCGCCGGTGTATCATCAGACAAGGGATACCATGCGCATCGGTCAGACGCTGGATCCGGACAAGCGTATCTTCTTCTATGAGGATTACAGCATGTACCAGATTATCGAGATGGCGGCTGATTCGGCCCAGAACCGGCTGGGAAGCCAGAATCTGGCGCATCTGTGCAACAATGAGATCATCGCCCTGCTGATGCACGACAAGAAGCATGGCAGTGATCTGGCAGAGGTGCTGCGGGTGTACCTGCGGAATGAACGCAACGCCACCGCCACGGCCAAGGAGCTGTATATCCACCGCAACACCATGCTGTACAAGATCCATAAGATCGAGGAGGTTATCGGCGCAAGCCTTGATAATCCCATGCTGCGTGAAAGACTCCTGTTCAGCTACCGGGTAATGGAGTACATGCAGCGCTATCAGAAGGAGGATATCCTGCTTCCGATGCGTGCGCAAAATCAGGAGAAGCGCAGCGAGGCTGACGACGGCGCGGAGGAATAAGAAAACGATCTGCCCCCCTTTTCTGCGGAGAGGCAGATCGTTTTTTTCATTTGGTTCAGAGCAGTCCGCTCAGGCGGTCAGCCACAAATACGCCGCTGGCGGAGGCATGGGAAAGGGAATGGGTCACACCGCTGCCGTCACCGATGACGTACAGGTTCCGATGGCAGGTTTCCAGATTTTCATCCAGCTGCACCTCCATGTTGTAGAACTTAACCTCCACGCCGTAGAGCAGCGTATCGTCATTGGCGGTGCCGGGGGCGATTTTGTCCAGTGCGTGGATCATTTCAATAATGCCGTCAAGGATTCGCTTTGGCAGCACAAGGCTCAGATCGCCGGGGGTAGCGGCCAGCGTGGGACGGACAGTGCATTCGGCAATGCGCTTCTCGTTGCTTCGGCGACCGCGTTCCAGATCGCCGAAGCGCTGCACAATCGCGCCGCCGCCCAGCATATTGCTCAGCCGGGCAATGCTTTCGCCGTAGCCGTTGGAGTCCTTGAAGGGCTCGGAGAAATGCTTGGAGACGAGCAGGGCGAAGTTGGTGTTTTCTGTTTTGCGGCTCTCGTCCTCAAAGCTGTGGCCGTTGACTGTGATGATGCCGTTGGTGTTCTCGTTGACCACGATGCCCCGGGGATTCATGCAGAAGGTGCGGACGTTGTCCTCAAACATTTCCGTGCGGTAGACAATTTTGCTCTCATACAGCTCGTCTGTGATATGAGAGAAGATGACGGCGGGCAGCTCCACGCGCACGCCCAGATCCACCCGGTTGGATTTGGTGGGGATATCCAGATCACGGCAGACGGTTTCCATCCACTTGCTGCCGCTGCGGCCCACGGAGACAATGCATGCGCGGCACAGCGCGCTGTGATCGGCACAGACCACCCGGTAGCCATTATCCAGCTTCTCCACCTTTTCCACAGGCGTCATGAAGCGGAATTCCACGCGATCCTTCATCTCGCTGTACAGGTTTTCCAGCACTACATAGTTGATATCCGTACCCAGATGGCGCACGGAGGCGTCCAACAGGGTCAGTTTGTTCTGCATGCACAGCTTCTTCAGGCTGGTGCCGGCGGTGGAATACATGGTGGTGCCTTCGCCGCCGTGGGCCATATTGATATCGTCCACATAGTGCATGAGTTCCACAGCCTTGTCCCGGCCGATGTATTCGTGCAGCGTGCCGCCGAAATCGTTGGTGATGTTGTACTTGCCGTCGGAAAAAGCGCCGGCGCCGCCGAAGCCGTTCATGATGGCGCAGGTTTTGCAGCGGATGCAGTTCCTGACCTTTTTGCCGTCGATGGGACACTTGCGTCGGTGGAGGGGTTGGCCGGCTTCATAGACCGCCACCTTCAGATCAGGCCGCTTGTGCATCAGCTGCCATGCAGCGAAGATGCCGCCAGGGCCTGCGCCGATAATAACGACGTCGAAATTCATGATTGCAGGATCCTCCTTCCTGATAGAAATCAGCCCAGCGCGGGCTCGCTGCACAGGACGGCGCGTCCGGACTTGCCCTCGGTATCAATGACGATGATCTCGTTTTCCCCATCCTTCAGCAAGGGAGCGGGAACGTAGAGCCGCTTCTGGGGGCCGATCTCCCAATAGCGGCCCAGGGTGAAGCCGTTGAGCAGCACCGTACCCTTGCCGAAGCCGGGCAGTTCCAGGAAGGTATCCGCCTTCTCGTCCGCATGGAAGGTGAAGCGGTGCACCGCAGGGGTGTTGTCAGGCGCGGCGCCTTCGGGTCTGAGGGCGCGCATGGCCTTCTCGTCAAGGCAGTACATTTCCCAGCCGTAGCGCTGATGGTTGTTGATCACCACGCCGCCGTCGATGCCCTTGCGCTGCTGCTCCAGCTTGAAGGAATAGTTCACGCGGCCCATATTTTCCACAAGGATATCCAGCACAGCGCCCTTGCGTACGGGGATGGGAGGCTCGAAGCTGTGCGCGGTGAGCAGATCATGATCGTACCATGCGGCGATGATTTTGCCGTCCAGCATGATCACCGCGCGGTCGTTGGCGGCGGTCAGCTGCAGCTTCCACAGGGATTCCTCGTTCTCCAGCGTGGTGCGGTAGAGGATGTAGCCGTAATCCTGTCCCAGCCGTTCCATGCTGACGGGGGTTAGGCCGCGGATGGACTCGCCCCGGGTCAGCTGCTCTGTCAGGCTGGAGGAGGCGGTCAGCTGCGCCTCGCCGAAAGCCTTTCGGGCAATGGGCTCCAGCTCCACCTCGGGAGCGGGCCTGCCGGTCTTTTCTTCCACCGCGGCCTTGAACAGCTCATACTTGCGGGTGATGCGTCCGTCCTCGGTGAGCAGCGCGTCGTAATCGTAGGAGGTCACGTCCGGCGTCAGACAGTCGTAGTAGTTGGAGCCGTTCATCAGCCCGAAGCTGGTGCCGCCGTGGAACATGTAGATGTTGATATGGCCCAGCTCCAGCGCCTTGGCGAAGTCCTTGACGGACACCTCAGCTTCAGTGGTAGCGTGGCCGTCCCGTCCCCAGTGATCAAACCAGCCGCACCAGAATTCCATGCACATTTGGGGTTTGATGCCCCGGCTCTCCATGAAGGCAAAGTTCTGCTTCGTGCGGGAGCCGAAGTTGCCGGTCTGGAACACGCCGTCCACCTGACCGCAGGAGAGCATGTCGTGGTTGGGTCCGTCGGAGGTGACCAGAGGCACGTCCACGCCGCGGCTGATCATACCATCCCGCAGGGCGGCAAGGTAGACTTTATCATCGCCGTAGGAGCCGTACTCGTTCTCCACCTGCATCATGATGACGGGACCGCCGTGGGTAATCTGCAGGGGTACGAGGCGGGGAATCAGCTCGTCATAGTAATCCATCACATGCTGCATGAAGCGGGGATCGGAGCAGCGCAGGCGCATGCCGTCCTCCCGGAGCAGCCACGCAGGCAGTCCGCCGAACTCCCACTCCGCGCAGATATAGGGCGAGGGGCGGAGAATCACCCACAGGCCCAGCTCCTGCGCCAGACGGACGAAGGCCTCCACGTCATGCATGCCGGCGAAGTCGAACTCGCCCTTGTGGGATTCGTGGAAGTTCCACGGAATATAGGTTTCCACGGTGTTGCAGCCCATGCCCTTGAGCTTGAGCAGCCGGTCGCGCCAGTATTCCCGCGCCACGCGGAAATAGTGGATGGAGCCGGAAATGACCTGGAACTTTTCGCCGTTCAGGTAAAAATCATCGCGGATCTCAAAGGCGGACATGGATCATCGCTTCCTTTCAGGATATTGCAGGGTAAAGCACTGGCCGTCGGCAGCGCAGAGGGTATCGGGGAAGATCTCCTGCGCCAGAGGCAGGTATTCCAGCGGATCGTCAATACAGTTGGAGAAATGGGTCAGCACCAGAGACTTTGCCCGGGCCTCGCGGGCCAGAGCCGCCGCCTCGTGGAAGATCATGTGACGGTTCTTCAGCGCCTGCGCCCTCTTGCTGTCGCTGCCGTACATGCCCTCCAGAATCATCAGATCCGCCTCCGCGCCCGTTTCCGCAATGACGGGCACAGGCCGGGTATCGGTGGCGTAGAGCAGCGTCACGCCCTGCCGGGGTGCGCCGGTCACGTCCTCGGGGCGGATCAGCCGGCCCTCCGCCTCCACGGCGCGGCCCTGCTGCAGCTCCTTCCACAGGGGAAGGGGAACAGACAGCGCCCGGGCCTTCTGCGGATCAAAGGCCGCCTTGCGGGGCAGATGCAGCCGGAAGCCCAGACAGGGGATGCTGTGATCCAGTGGGAAGCAGGCGATTTCCAGTCCGATGAGGGAGAATTCGTCTCCCGGCTCCAGTTCATGCAGCTGCACGGGGAAGGGCAGCTGGGGCGCGATGACCCGCAGGCCGTCCACAATGCGCCTCAGGCCCGTCGGCCCGTAAATATGGAAGGGCTCCTCCCTGCCGGATTTGCCCAGCGACAGCAGAAGCCCCGGCAGTCCGCCGCAGTGGTCGCCGTGATAATGGGTGATCAGCAGCCCGTCGATGCAGCGGAAGCCCCAGCCCAGACGGCGGATTCCGATCTGCGTGCCCTCGCCGCAGTCGATCAGCAGCGCCTTGCCGTTTACACGCACATAGAGGCTCGCCAGCGCGCGGTCAGGCAGCGGCAGCGCGCCGCCGGTGCCAAGGGTACAGCATTCCAGCATGGTGAGAGCCTCCTTTCAAAATCAATATCATCCCTTCATTCTCCAAACGAAGACCGTTCCCCTGCCAAAACAGGAAAATCCCTGCGGAGCGCGTCCGCAGGGAAGAGATCAGGCTGCCTTGCGCAGCTCGCGAACCAGCCGTTCGCCAAGCAGCACTGCCAGCGCAATGCAGATGAGGCATTCCGCCAGCATGTAGCTTCCGTTGTAGGTGAGAGAGTAGACGATCGCCGCCGCCGCACCTTCGGTCAGGTCGGTCCAGAACAGAAGGCCTGCCGTCACCGCTGCGATATAGCGGCCGATGGAGCCGGCGATCACGCCCAGCGTCAGGCCGAGTTTCACATTCCTGTGCTTGCGGAACAGTCCCGCCAGACCGCACATGGCGAAAGCCACGGGATAATCCATCAGCAGCTGAGGCACGGACAGGAACCATCCGCCCAGCGCGAAGTCCATCATGCCGTACACCGCGCCCAGCGCAAGACCGGGGCCCACGCCGTAAACGTAGCTGAAGAGCATCAGCGGAAGCATGCTGGCGGGGGTTACGGAGCCGCCGTTGGGCATGCGGAAGATCTTGATCATGGCCAGCACGCAGGTCAGCGCCATGCAGATGGCGCCCAGAGACAGCATCTTCGTGGTCCATACGGTCTTCTTCGCGCCCCGGACCACGCGCCAGAGGATCAGGCCGCCGACGAGCAGCGCCGCCACCAGCGCCCAGCCCCACAGGGGGAACTCGGCAAACTTGCCGAACACGTCAGTGAGCCAGGAGGAGGTTTCTTCGGTGACTGCGGCGGTTTCTTCCGCCAGAGCAGTGGAGAAAAGGATCATAGGAGTACCTCGCTTTCCCGCATCCAGGGAAATTCGCATGAAAAAACCCGCATCGTCAAGACGCGGGAAAGCAGCTGGCCCGGATCTACACAGGCCGGCACATACACCTTTTGTGTGCATGTGCTTTCCGCTTCCCTACGGTAGGATGATCTACACAGGTTCCAAGGGTCGGACGTACGTCCTCTCAGCAGCCGTTGCAGGCCGCACCCCCAGCGGTGGATGCGATTGTCAACCTCATTATAGCATGCATGCAGGTATTGTCAATGTGAAATTTTGAAGAAAACTATCGCATCATTCGTTGTTTTCGTGTATGATAGAGGAGACAATAAGGAGGATGAGTATGCATCACTTTTTTGCTTATGCCGCGAGACTGCGGCACATCCGCCGCTGGGGGCTGATGCGCAGCGCCCTGCCGGAGAACGACGCGGAGCATTCCCTGCAGGTGGCGATGATTGCCCACGGGCTGGCTGTGCTGGCTCGGGACCGCTATCAGCGGGACGTGAATCCGGAGCATGTGCTGGCGCTGGCGGTGTATCATGACGCGACGGAGGTTATCACCGGCGATCTGCCCACGCCCATCAAGTACCAGTCGGACGAGCTGCGGGGCGCGTACCAGTCCATTGAGGACATGGCGGCGGAGCGTCTGACCGCCATGCTGCCGGAAGACATGCGCGGAGAGTTCCGGCCCTATCTGCACGGAGGCGAAGACTACGCCCGTCAGCTGGTGAAGGCGGCGGATAAGATCAGCGCCTACGTCAAGTGTCTGGAGGAGCAGCGCGCGGGCAATCACGAGTTCGACGCGGCAGGGGAGAATATCCGCAGGTCGCTGGAGCAGATCGACATGCCCGAGGTGCAGGAGTTTGTGCGTACGTTTGTGCCTTCCTTTACGCTGACGCTGGACGAGCTGAACAACCCGGGAGGCTCCCTGTGAGGGTGGGGCTGAGCAGCGCCGCCTTTTACGGGCGGATGGAAACGGAAGAGCAGGCGGCGTATCTGACGGATTTTCCCGTGGAATGCTGCGAGGTGTTCCTGCAGACCTTCAGCGAGTATACGGCGGAGTTCGGAGCGCTTGTCAGGCAGAAGCTGGGGCGCATACCCTGCGTGGCGGTGCATCCCAAGGGGCTCCAGTTCGAGCTGGATCTGTTCGGCCGTTCCGAAAGGCAGAAGGAAGATGCGTTCAGGATCTTTACCGGCGTGTGCGACGCGGGTCAGGCCATGGGCGCAAGGTATTATGTGTTCCACGGGCCGCCTTCCATCAACACGCCCAGAACCCCCGGCAGCATCCATAAGGTGTACGACGGGCTGGCGAGGATGCACAAGATTGCGTCGGAGCGCAATATGGAGGTGCTGTGGGAGAACGTCAGCTGGTGCGCGCTGCGCACAATTGCGGACGTGGAGGAAGTGAAGGCGACGACGCCCCTGCGCTTTGCCTTTGACGTGAAGCAGGCCCTGCGCGCCGGTCAGGATCCGCTTGCGATGCTGCGCGCCATGGGAAACCGCTGCGCTCACGTACACGCGCTGGATCAGACGGCGAAAGGGGAGCTGTGTCTGCCGGGAGAGGGCGTGGTGGACTGGCATGGTATCGCCCGGCAGCTATGGGAAATCAACTACGGCGGCTCGGTGATTCTGGAGCCCTATGACGCTCAGGCGCGCAGAGAACGGGATCTGGACAGAAGTCTGCGCTGGCTGAGGAAGGTTTTACAGGAGTGAGGGGCTGCGGCTGTTGATTTTTGCCGCACGAGGCCGTATAATGGTAGAGAATGTAATAAGGAGGTCATCCTTGATGGAAATGATGAAGCGAGCAATGGCGCTGGTGCTGGCGCTGTGTCTGCTGCTGCCCTGCGCGGTGCTGGCGGAGGACGATGAGGAAGTGTCCCTGCTGGAGATTGTGGAGGAAGTGGAGCTGGCGGACGAAGAAACGGATACCGCTGATGAAGCAGCCGCCGAAACCGACGGGGACGAGGAAGCTGAAGTGATGATCAGCGACGAGGCGATGGAGTCCATTGAGATCATGGACGCGGAAATCGACGAGAGCGTGGATCCCGACAGCCTTGATCTGAATACGAACCTGCCTGACAATGTGGTCAACATCCTGCTGGTGGGCGTGGATACCCGCTCCACGGACATGGACGAGGGCTATCAGCACGGCGACGTGCAGATCATCTGCTCCATCAACAAGGATACCGGCTCCGTGAAGCTGACCTCCCTGCAGCGCGACCTGTATGTGGCCATCCCCGGCTACAAGAGCAAGAACCGCATCAACGTGGCGTATGCCCGCGGCGGCGGCGAGCTGGCCATGCGCACCATCAACAGCGTGTTCGAGATGAACATCGAATACTACGTCACCATCAACTTCTACGGTCTGGCGTCCATCATTGACGCCATCGGCGGCGTGGATATCGAGATGACCAAGGCCGAGGCCAAGGCCATCAACACCTACCTGAAGAAGCATCCCCCGAAGTACGATAACCAGGGCGACGACTATGAGCGCGTCCCGCTGGAGGTCAGAAGCGGCGTGCAGCATCTGGACGGTATTCAGGCGGTTATGTACGCCCGTACCCG
>JAFURI010000100.1 GCA_017471885.1 Clostridia bacterium
CAGTTCGGCGCAGAGGACCGGGTGCTGGAGTTCGACGTATCCAGCGCCACGGTGGAGCTGGCCGCCGCCGCGCTCCATTGCGAGCCCGGCCGCATCGCCAAGACCCTGTCCTTCATGGTGGACGAAACCCCGATCCTGATCGTCTTCGCCGGGGACGCCCGTATCGATAATCCCAAGTACAAGCATCATTTCGGCGCAAAGGCCAAGATGATGACCGCAGAGCAGATCGAGCAGTTTACCGGACTGCACTTTGGCGGCGTATGCCCCTTCGGCATTCCGGAGCACGTCGCCATTTATCTGGATGAAAGCCTGAAGCGTTTTGATCCCGTCTATCCTGCCGCAGGCTCCTCAAACAGCGCGGTACGCGTATCCTGCGCGGAGCTGGAGCGCTTCTCCCGAGCCCGGGGGTGGATCAGCGTCAGCAAGCTGCCGCAGGCGCAGGCTTAATCCTTTTCTAATCCTCATCCCCTTACGCTCTCATCGTCCGGGTGCTATACTTTCAGCGTAGGAGGTAATTGATTATGCTTGATCTTCTTTTTCTCCCCTTCAGGCTTGTATGGACGGTGATCAGCACGGTCTTCAGCATTCTGGGCGGTCTGTTCAGCCTCGTATTCGGCCTGCTGGGCGGCATTGTGGAAATCGCGATGACACTGGCTGTGATTGTGCTGATTGTGGGCGTGATCCGTCTGGCCCGCGACCGCCGCAGTGAGGGGCACGCGCAGGAAGAGCATTTCACCAGCTTTTATGATCAGGACGGCCGGGTGGAATAAGCCCCGCCGGCTTCACCGGGAGCGCTCCGCTCCCTTTTTTCATACCCTTCTTGTGATACCAGCCTGATCCATGTTATAATAGCCGCAGAAGAAAAGGAGGTTTCGCCTCATGCACGATACATACATCCCCAAGTGGCACAGGGAGCTGGAGCTGTTCAGCGCCGTGAAGCCGCTGATCATTCTGGAGGGCAACGTGCTGGATTACTACCGGTATCCGGTGCAGGGCTCCATCCCCGAGGACGAGCTGGTTTCCCTGCCCAGGTATCTCCATGCCTTCCTGCAGGACAGCGGCTATCAGCAGGTGGTGTTCTACTCCAATCTGGTGGGCTTCATGAATCCCTATGCGCCGGGCATGACGGAGCACTTCGCCTCCCTGAACGGCGGAGAAGTGAAGCAGGGCGCGATCCCCGCCGAATTCAAGGGCGCCAAAGCCGACAGCGCGCCCAATATCATCCGCCGCGCCATGGCCCAGCAGAAGGCAGCCACCGCCAGTGTCATGGAGCTGGCCAGCCACTACATCGTTAACCCCGACAGGATGGATCAGCAGGACGTGAACAGCTTCAACCTGCTGCTGCAGTCCGCCCTGTCCGCCGCCACCGTGCGCACGCCTCAGGGACGCAGACAGAATCTGCTGATTCTCATGGTCTCCAAGCTCAACGACCTGCCCGCCTGGTTCTACCTGAACAACCCCGTATGCAAGTCCATCGTGCTGGAGGCTCCCGATCGGGAAGAGCGCAAGCGGCTGATCAGCGGCAGCGCCTTTCCCAGCTTCTTTGACAGCACGGTCTACCGCACGGACATGCCCTATTACCAGCAGCATCCCGAGGAGCTGGAAAGGCTGCGGGAGAAGTTTGTGGGCCTCACCGAGGGATTGACCTTCACCGAGCTGGACGCCATGCGCCGCCTCTCCAAGCAGGAATGCACCCCCATCCGCGACCTGTGCGCGGTGGTGGATCTGTACAAGTACGGCATCAAGGAGAATCCGTGGGAGACGCTTTCCATGGACAGCCTGCGCACCGCCAAACAGGACTTTGAAAAGCGCATCAAGGGTCAGGACGCGGCGCTGGAGCGGACCCTGGATGTGGTCAAGCGCGCCGTCACCGGCATGAACGGCCTGTCTTCCTCCTCCACCGCCAAACCCAAGGGCGTTTTGTTCTTCGCCGGCCCCACCGGCACCGGCAAAA
The DNA here is from genome assembly GCA_017471885.1 of Clostridia bacterium. Taxonomy (GTDB): domain Bacteria; phylum Bacillota; class Clostridia; order Christensenellales; family Aristaeellaceae; genus UBA11524. Next base: position 1,955 of record JAFURI010000100.1, read on the forward strand.
CCGAAACCGCCAAGGCGCTGGCGGAGAAGCTCTTCGGCACGGAGAGCGCATGCATCCGCTTTGACATGAGCGAATACGCCCAGCCCCATGCGGATCAGAAGCTCATGGGCGCGCCTCCCGGCTATGTGGGTTACGAGGCCGGCGGTCAGCTGACCAACGCAGTGAAGAAGAACCCCTTCGCCATCCTGCTCTTTGACGAGATTGAGAAGGCTCATCCTTCCATTTTCGACAAATTCCTGCAGATTCTGGAGGACGGCCGCCTCACCGACGGTCAGGGCCACACGGTGTACTTCTCCGAAACGGTGATCATCTTCACCAGCAATCTGGGCATGTACGTGAAGGATGCGCTGGGACAGCGCCGTCAGAACGTGACCATGGACATGGATTATCCCGAGGTGGAAAAGCGCCTGCGTCAGGCGGTGGACGAGTACTTCAAGCTGGAGCTGGGCCGTCCGGAGATTCTCAACCGCATTGGCGAGAATATCGTGATCTTCGACTTCATCCGCGAGGAAGCCGGACAGGCCATCCTGCGCAGTCAGGTGGACAAGATTATCCGCCGGATGGAAGAGCAGAAGTCCGTCCACATCACCGTAACCGACAAGGCATACGAGCAGCTGAAATCCGCCGCGCTGGCGGATCTGTCCAACGGCGGCCGCGGCGTGGGCAATCAGGTGGAGGCGCTGCTGATCAACCCGCTGGCCCGCTGGCTGTTTGACAACGGCGTCACCGGCGACGCGGACGTCACCATCACCGCCTTTGATACCGCCGCCCGCCCCCCGGCCGTCCAATGCACCGCAAAGGAGGATCCCGCCCATGCATGATGATATCCGCCGGGCTCTGGGCAGCGTCGCCGCCGATCTGTGGGGCGCGCCGCCCAAGAAAACCCCCGCCGCCCCGGAATCCGCCCCTGCCGCCGTGTCTGCACCTCCGCTGGAAAGGCTCTGGGTCTCCGCGGATGAAACGGTGGACTGGACGGAGGTACTCGCGCACGACGAGCCCACCGACGGCCTTACCAGCCCCGAAAGCTGGACGCTGTACCGCCGCTATGCCCATCAGGTGCTTTCCGGCGATCCCGAAAGCTACCTTGCGGTACTCAAAGCCGCAGACCCGCTGAAGGATCTGACCCCCTGGGCGGAAAAATTCGACGTGGCCTGCGTGGACGCCAACACCCTGCGCGTGGCATTCTCCGCCCTGCCGGCACTGACCGAAAGGGAAGGCCGCCGGTATATTGCCGGCATGGCGCTGCGCATCGCCCGGGATCTGTTCGCTCTGCTGCCGGTTCTGCAGGTGGAAATCACCGCCCTTTGCGGCGATAAGCAGCTGATGCGTCTCCCCTGCGAACGCGCAGAACTGCAGAAGGTGCGGTTCGGCTTTATC
>JAFURI010000101.1 GCA_017471885.1 Clostridia bacterium
GAACACCACCCTCTCCGGCATTCCGCTCTGGACCAGCGACAGCGGTGGATTCATGTCCTCCACCAACAACAGCCTGTACAACGAGAATATCTACAAGAATGATCCTGCATCTCACGGCGCGCTGTATGAGCGCTGGCTGCAGTTTGCCTGCTTCTGCCCCATCACCCGCGTGCATCATGCCGGGCAGTCCTCGCCCTTCGTGTTCGGCGAGCAGCTGACGGCCAATGCCGCCCATTATGTGCGCCTGCGCTACCGGCTGCTGCCCTACATTTACGCCTACAACCATATCGCCCACCGGACGGGCGCGCCCATGATGCGTGCGCTGGTATTCGAGTATCCGCAGGATGAACATGCGCTGAACATCCGCGATGAGTACCTCTTCGGCAGTGAGCTGCTGGTCGCTCCCGTCACCCAGGAGCGGGCCACCCAGCGCGAGGTCTACCTGCCCGAAGGCGAGTGGTACGACTGGGACTACGGCTACCGCTACGAAGGCGGCAGGAGCTATACCATCCATGCGCCGCAGAACCGCATCCCCGTATTTGTCAGAGCCGGAGCGATCATCCCCATGATCCCGCAGGTCTACAACACGAAGGACGTCGACTGGAAGGACGTGACGCTGAAGATCTTCCCCAAGGGCGAAAGCAGCTTCCGCATGTACACGGACGACGGCGTCAGCTACGGCTTCACCCGGGGCGATTTCACCTATACCGACATCACCTGCGAAGAGACGGCGCATCAGACCCGCATCCGCATCACCCGCAGCAATCTGCTGTATGCGGCGGACAGGTACCTGCTGCAGATCCACGTGGGCACTGTGCCGGAGAATGTGGCCTTTGGCGGCAGAGCGCTGGATCAGTACGGCTACAAGCGGCTGGTGGAAAAAGCTGAAAGCGGCTGGTATTACGACAAGCTCAATCAGGTGCTGTACGTGCGCATTCCCGCTGATACGGAAGCGCTGGACGAGATCATCGTCACCGGCGGCGCGCCTGTTGTGAAATTCGCCGAGCATCAGGCGGAGGAGAAGATCAGCGGCCAGCTGCCCTTCCTGCTGCCTCCTGCCAGCGTGCCCTGCCGCATCGCCTGCGAGAACTACGACCGCGGCGGCGAGGGCGTGGCTTACCACAAGCATACCGATGCACCCTGCGAGCTCTACCGCACCGATGCGGTGCAGATCGAGCTGTGCGACGATGTGGGCGTTGGCTATTGCGTCAGGGACTTCGCCGCACAGGAATGGCTGGAGTACACCATCAATGTGACAGACCCGGGCGATTATGTGTTCAGGCTTCGCCTTGCGGGTGACGCTACGGTCAGCATCGACGTGAACACCCAAAACCGAACCGGGCTCCTGGAGACCTCCGGTGCACGCTGGCACACCTACGCAAGCGCACCTGTTATGCTCTCCGAGGGGGAGCAGGTGATCCGCCTGTTCGTTCACAGCGGTATGATCCGCGCCAACTGGATCGATGTTGAAAAGGCATAAGGAGGAGCACAATGAAACATCAAATCGCATGGATCACGGCGCTGCTTCTGCTGCTGAACATGGCAGTCGGCTGTGCAGAAGCCCTCAGTCCACAGGAGGAACGGGAAATGCTGATCGCTCAGTTGGAACCGACTTACAACACGCTCCAGCCGATCACCGTGCTGGGCCGTGAGCAGCCGGAGGGCAGCGGTGTGACGCTGATTTCCCCGGAGAATGCGGCGGATTATCCCCATATCACACTGCGGAAGACGCAGTCCAGCATTGTGCTGCGCGGCTGGGCGCCCACCGATCTTTCCCTGTATGCCGCGGGTGGCTGTGTAACGCTGGAAGCGCGGGCCACCGGTGACAATGCCCGCATGGAGATCGGCTTTGAGGAGTCCATCGGCGGACGCAGCGTCAGCTACCTCCAGCCGGTCAACCAGATGATCCCCCGCGAATGGACGACGATCACCGTTCCGCTGTCCCACATCCTGAGCGAAACGGAGTGCTGCATGTCCAGCGTACGCCAGCTCCTGCTCCGGGGGGAGAATGTGCAGGTGCGCAACATCGTCATCGCCTCTCCCGACAAGGAGCGCAGCTATCCCGCCTTCAA